>JBAUOM010000386.1:0-21628 GCA_049579765.1 Xanthobacteraceae bacterium | reverse complement strand
CGACGACTGAGCGGGACGTGGGTCCTGCGCGAGAGTCTGCGACAGCCGCGTGTGCGCGCGGCGGATAGCGGCGCGCCGAAACGCGGAGAGCCGGGAGCAGGGACGGACTGCCATCGCGCTCGTTCCGTGCCGTGGCAGGCGGTGGATCAAGCATCGGTTGCCGGCGTCCCGTCATCCCGGACCGTCCGGGCCTTCTTGGCGGCCTGCTCGCTGGGACGTGACTCTAACGCGCGTCCGCCGCGCGTTCTTGCGCGCGCAATGAGCCTGCGCGAGATCTGAAAGCGCAAGTCTGAAAGCGCAAGCCTGAAAGCGCAAGCCTGAAAGCAAGCCCGGCGGCGCGGCGACGCTCATTTCCGAGCCACTGAGCGGACTATTTGCCGGCGACGAGCGGTATGATCTCCTTGGTTTGCGGGGAGGCACGTCATGGATCCGTTCCCCACCGCCCAGTCGGTATTCGCCAAGATCGCCGAGTCGACCATTGACGGTGAGCGCAAGCGCAAGCTTTTGCTCTCATTGCTGAGCTTCCTCGGCATCACGGGTTACGCGGAACAGAACCGCCGGAAGATGATCGCGCTCGCCGAGCGGGGCGCAAATCCTTTCGATATCGACACGGTGCCCAAGGGCTTCAGCGGCATTTATCCCGAGATGAGCGTCTCCCTTCTGTTCGAGAAGAGCGACGGCGACGTCGCGCAACGCGCGGCCAAGCTCGTCATCGCGGCGTTGAAATACCGTCAGTCGCTGCTGGATGGCTCATTGGAGAAGGAGACGAGCGGCGAGACTGTCATCGACGACTCCCGCAACCATAATTTTTTCGGCCGGGTGGCCAATATCAGGAGAACCGGTCCGCTCAAATGGGGCAAGGACATCAAGCACCGCAAGGACAGCCCGCACATCGTCGTGGCCGTCGATGGCGCCTATTACAAAGTCGATGTCATCGACGGCGGCGGCAGGACGATCCCGGCGGGCATCATTGTCTCGAATATCAATTCGATCATTCGCGCGCGGGAGGCGGACAAAACCCCGCCGAAGCCCTATGGTCCATTTACGACCAACATCACGAGGTCGTCGGAAAGGATTTTTTTTGCCGGCAAGCTCGACGAATCCATCCGGACGATCGACGACGCCATTTTCCTGCTCGCCATCGACGCCGGCAGTGCCCCCACCGACGCGAACGAGGCGGCGCGGGATCTCCATATTCGCAACTGCCACAACCGCGATTACCGCAAATCCCTCCAGCTCGTCGTCCTCGGCAACGGCTTCGCTGGAGCGATCATCAACTTCTTTGCCGGAATCGAAGGGGTGTTCGCTGCCAGATTTGCCTCCTGGGTGAGCTCATATGCCAGGGACATCCCGCCGATCATCGCCGAGGAGAGTCCGGGCAAGCCCATCAGGCTGAAGTTCGAAACGATCGATTTCGACGCGCTGCGGCCGGAAAAGGTGAGGGGGAAAATCGCAAGATATTCTTGCAGCCTGCCGCTCATCAAGAGGATCGACGCCATCGGGAGGGACGGGATCAAGCAACTTGGCGTCAGCCCCGATGCATTCTTCCATGCCGCGGCGCACCTGGCCTATTACCAAAAGTTCAATAGAATTCCTTCCGTGCACAATTTCGCGGACATCCGCGCCATCAAATTCGGCTCGATCACCCGCTACCGCAGCACGACGCAGGAATTGGTGGAGTTCCTGGGGAGTCGAACCAAGCCGGCGCTGCTCAACGCGTTCGACGCTCACAAGAGAACCATCGCCGTGATCAAGTCGGGGGATCACCCCCTTCACTACGCCTACTATTATCTTTATGCCGTCGCCGGCTTCCGGCCGGTGTTGGGGATGATCTTGTTCAAGCTGTTCGTTCCCGACATCTTCAGGAAGCATGTTTCGCCGGACATCGGGGCATCCAATATTCCGGCCTTGCCGGGAATCTACTGCGTGGGCCGGTTCGGGACGTTCTTCAAGGCCGCCCGCAGGAATTGTCTTGCCGGCCACTACCTGATGTTTCCCGACCATATCAAGACGTGCTTTCTCGCCAGCGAACGGAGCTTTCTCGAATCGTGGGAGTTTGACCGATCGCTGGGGGAAGCCATGACCGAGCTCAAGAAAATACTTTCTCGAGATGACGTGTGACCGGTCGGGGCTCCGCGTCTCGAACCGAACGCAGTCGAATGGTGATCTCATGCAAGGCGTCGAGCTTCAGGACTATCGCGGCGACTTCGAGGATATCGCCCAACTCACGCGCCGGGTTTGGATGGCGGAGTATGGCGGCCAGCACCTGGTGCCGATACCGGATGCGGCGTTCTTGCGCTGGCGCGTGGCGCCGCAGAGCGGGGCGCTGTGCCCGGTCGCCTACGAAGGGACGAACCTCGTCGGCAGCGTGTTTTCGCTTCCCCATTCGCTGCGCATCGGCTCGTCGGTCCTGCCGGTCGCGCTCTACACTGCGTTGACCGTCGATCCCGATCATCGGCGCCTGGCGCTGCCCATGATCGAGCACCTGCGCCGGCATAACGAGGAACGCGGGATCGCATTCGCCATCGGAATGGTTCCGAACGACCCGACCTCGATCTCCTATCGCTTCTGGACGAAATATGCGCAGACGTTTCCGCAGAAGTTTCGCTTTCTCTTTCGAGGCAGCTACTGGGCCAAGTTTCTGGTGCCAAGCGTGGTGGCGCGGGCGGGCCTCGAGGCCTGGCAGCGGCTGGCCGGCCGCGCGCTCGGACCGCTGCTGCGCCTGACCCCGCATCAACACGATCGGCACGTGCGGCCTTACCGTGCGGCGGATCTGGAGGACTGCGCGCAACTCTTGGACAAGGCCTCGGCGGGCTGGGATTGGGCGCTCGTGTGGCCGCCGGAACAGTTGGCGCACTACCTGGCGAATCCCGCATCGGGGACCTTGGTTTTCGAGCGCGACGGACGTGTTCGGGGAATGGTCAGCTACCATTGCCTGGTGCTGGAGGGACGTGAAGGGGTACGCACGGCGTTGATCGACTTGTGGGCCGACGACCTCGCCGCCGCCGAGCGCGTGCGGCTGGTCAGCCATCTCTGCAACGATCTGCGCGAGCGCGATGTGCATCTCGTGATCGCACCGCACTGCGCGATGATGCCGACCGGGGCCTTCCTGGCAAACCTGTTCCTGCCGGGATCCGAGCATTTCCATGTCGGCGCCTTCTTCACACGCCGCGCGATTTCGCTGTCGCCGCCGAAGACGTGGAGTTTGGTGATGACATGACGCCCGGAGGAACGCACCTGCAGTTGCGCGCTCCGACGCCGCAATTGCATGAGCGATCGCGGTTCGGCGCTCGAGTGGAACCGCCGAGGGGTTGCGCGACACATATTACTCAATGTAGCTTGCATGGATCATCCAGCGGACGAAATCACGCGTATCGGCAGACGGATAAAGCCATGTTCAACGACGTTGCCGGTGGTGACGGCGTGTGTGGCGATGCAATACCACCTGGGCCGCGATAGCCGCGCGCTATAGTTGTTCCGCGCTGCGTTACTTGCCAACGCAAGGCGCGGAGGGCTCGCCAAAGCCTGGCGACGGACGACGCAGATGCATCGACAAAACAATCGAGAACGCCCTGCGATGCACGCTCCGCGGAGAGATGAGCATGTCTGATCTTGGTGTGGGATCTTCCGGCAACGACGTGAAGGTTGTGCCCGCTCGATCCGGTCGGCCCGGCGAAGGACGCCCGCTCGCCGCGTCCGGGCAGGTAGCCGGATCGAGCGAACCGCGCACGATCGGCGAGGCGTTACGAGCTCATGCCGCGCTTCGTCCGGAGCAAGCGGCCATCGTCGCCTCGGGGCTCGCGCCGGTCTCCTACCGGCAATTGAGCGGGCAGATCGACGAGATCCGCGCCGCGCTGCGCCAGGCCGGGTTCGATGCGGGCGCGCGGATCGCCGTCGCGATTCCCGACACCGCGCAGGCGGCGCTGGCGATCGTTGCGGTGGCGTGCTCGGCGGTGGCGCTGCCGCTCGATTCCAAGCTGACCGTCCCCGAGCTGGAGACGCGCTTGCGTCTCCTTCGCCCGGACGCCGTGCTCCTGCCGCGGGGCACCAGGACGGCGGCGCGCACCGCGGCCGAGCAGCAAGGCCTCGCCATCATCGAGGCGGTCGCGGCGGACGACGGCAAGCTCGGACTGCAGCTCGTCGCGCCGCAGGTCGGTTCCGCCGTGACGTTGCACGACTCCGACCCGCAGGCGCCGGCGTTCATCCTGCAGACTTCGGGGACCACCGCCGATCCGAATTTGGTGCCCTTCAACCATCGCAACATGCTGGCGGCCGCAAGGCGATTGCAGGGTTGGTTCGAGCTCACGCCGCAGGATCGCTGTCTGTGCGCGTCGCCGATATGCTACTCCAACGGCGTCAAGATGACGCTGCTCACGCCGCTGCTCACGGGCGGCAGCGTGGCTTTCCCGGCCAATCCCTCGAAAGTGGATCTGCCCGAGTGGCTGGGCGAGCTCGCACCCACATGGTACTCGGTCGGGCCGACGCTGCACCTCGCGATCCTCGACAAGGCCAAATCGCAGCCGGACGCGCGCAGCATGCATTCCCTGCGCTTCATCGCGTCCGGCGGCGCGCCGCTTCCGGTCGACGTGCACGACGGCCTGCGCGCGACGCTCGGCGTTCCGGTGCTGGAGCATTACGCCTCCAGCGAGACCGCGCAGGTGTGTTCCAATCTGCCGCCGCCGGGCCCATACAAGCCCGGTACCTGCGGCATCCCGTCGCCTGACATCGTCAAGATCGTGGGCGAGGACGGACGCCGGCTTGCGCCTGGCGAAGAGGGCGACATCCTGGTGAGCGGCCCGACCGTGACGCCCGGCTATATCGATGCCCCCGAGCTCAATCGTTCGGCCTTCGTCGACGGCTGGTTTTGCACCGGCGACATCGGCAGCCTCGACGAGGAGGGATTTCTCACCATCCGCGGCCGCCGCAAGGAACTGATCAATCGCGGCAGCGAGAAGATCGCGCCGGTCGAGATCGACCGCGCCCTCAAGCGCCACCCACAGGTGGCTGAAGCCGCGGCCTACGCCGTCCCGCACCCGCGCCTGGGCGAGGACGTTGCTGCGGCGGTCGTGCTGCAGCCCGGCGCGAGCGTCACCCCGGACGAACTGCGCGAGTTCCTCGGCGCGCAACTTGCCGCCTTCAAGATTCCGCGCCGCATCGACGTGGTCGATCAGTTGCCCAAGGGCGTCACCGGCAAGGTGCAACGCAAGCGGCTGAGCGCCAGCTCGAAAGCGAGTTCCGAGGGGTCGTCGGCCGCGGATTGGCAAGCGGAGTTGCTGCAGCTCTGGAAGAAATTTCTCAACAGCGACAGCATCTCCGTCGATGATGATTTTTTCGAGAAGGGCGGCGATTCGCTCTTGGCAATGGACCTGCACATGGAGATCGAGCGGCTCACTGGCCAGGAGCTGCCGGAATCCATCCTGTTGGAAGCGTCCACCGCTCGCCAGCTGGCAAAGCGACTCGCTCACACGGCCGGCGCCCAGCCGAGAGCCGTTCAAGCCGCCGTGGGCGGCGGTCGGCCTCCCCTGGTGTTCTTTCACGACGGTCCCGCTGCGGGCGGCGGGCTCGTCGGCAATCTGCAACGTGGTCTCGGGCTGGAGCAGCCGGTTCTTGCGGTTGCCTGCCATGATTTCGACGGCGAGACGAGGCCCCGCTCGATCGAAGCCGCGGCGGCCGCCCGGCTTGCGGCGATCCTGCAGGCCCAGCCGCGCGGACCTTATCGCCTGGCCGGCTATCGCGACGGGGCATTGATGGCGCTGGAAGCGGCGAGGCTGTTGATCGCCGCCGGGCACGAGGTCGCCCTCGTTGCGCTGGTCGACCCGCCGACCCTGGCCGCGCACCGGCCCGGCCAATTCCTCCTGTCGCTTCTCGGCCGGATGTCGCGCAAGCCGGATCGGCGAGGAGCGCACGGGGCGGCACGCTACGTCCCGCAGCCTCTGGCGGTGCCCTTGCTCGTCTTCTCGAGCGCATACGAGGGGCAAGCCTGGCGGCGAATCAGCACCGATGTCGAGCTGATCGATTTGCCGGGCGGCGGCGGCGATTGGGCCACGCGCCATGCCGCGGCGGTGACGAGCTACCTGCGAGCCCGCTTGCAGGGCGTCGGCGGTCCCAGGATCCAAAGCGAAACGGCGCGAGGCATCCCCTGAGCGGAAATTCGCATGAAGGCGGCAACCGGGGAATGAATGCCCCGCCGGAGAACCCCGTTTACGACGCCGTCCTGGCGTACCAGAGGACGGCCGCGCTGACGGCGGCGGTCAAGCTCGATATCTTCACCTTGATCGGGGCGGGTACCATGACCGCCGACGCGCTTGCCACGCATACCGGGGCCTCGTCACGGGGATTGCGCATCCTCTGCGACTACCTCACGGTCATCGGCCTGCTCGCCAAGCAGGATTCGAGCTACGGCCTCACGCCGTCGGCCAGGCGATTTCTCGACCGCTCGTCGCCGCTCGCTTTCGGCAGCTGCATCGACTTCCTCGCCGCGCCGGAGATGCTCACCCTGGCTTTGAACGATCCGGTGTCATACGTGCGCCGCGGCGGTTCGACCGGCCTCGCGAACCTCGCCTCGGATCATCCGATCTGGGTGCGCTTTGCCAACGCCATGGTGCCGCTCGCGGCGCCGGTCGCCAAGCGGGTGGCGGCCTATGTCGCCGCGCTGCCGACGCTGCCGCGAACCGTGCTCGACGTTGCCGCCGGGCACGGCCTCTATGGCATCGAGGTGGCGCGGGCCGTGCCGGAAGCAGTCGTGACAGCCGTGGACTGGGCGGAGGTCCTGGCGGTGGCGCAAGAGAACGCCAGGGGCGCCCAAGTCGATGATCGGTTCCGCACGGTCGTGGGGAGCGCGTTCGACGCGGAGTGGGGGCGCGGCTTCGACCTCGTATTGCTGCCGAACTTTCTGCATCACTTAGGTCGCGACGAGTGCGTTACGCTGCTGCGCAAGGTCAAGGCCAGTCTGTCGCCGACGGGGCAGGTGCTGGCCGTCGAGTTCGTCCCGAATGCGGATCGGGTGTCGCCGCCGCTGCAAGCCGCATTTGCGTTCCTGATGCTCGTCTCCACACCGAGCGGCGACGCCTATACGACCGGCGACCTCGACGAGATCGCCCGTCTTGCAGGGTTTAGCGGCGCCACGGCGCGTCCGCTGCCGCCGACGCCGCAAACCCTCGTCGTGTTCGCAAGCTGACCGCGACGGCTGCGCGAATGTCCTATACCTACCGGATTTTCGATTCGATCGACGACGTCGATCTGCCCTCCTGGGAGCGGGTGCGATCGCAATCCGCCGGATCGATCTTCTTGGATCCTCGCTTCATCGCCGCGGCCGAGGCCGGCATGAAGCAGAGCTGCCGGTTTTGGTACATCCTCGTCTACGGCGACGGCGGTGCCGCAGCCTGCGCCGGCCTGACCGCCATGACGATCGATCTTGCGGATCTGGCGGATCCGCGCCTGGGATGGATCATGCGGCGCGCGCCCGGAATATTGTCGAGATTCCGGAAACTGAAGGTGATGATGTGCGGACTGCCGGGGTCTCCCGGCGACAAGTGCCTGGCACTGACGCCGACCAATGCCGGTGCGCAGATTCTGTCCTTGCTGGATGAAGTGATACGCGCGCTGGCGACGCGCACCGGCATGGACATCATCGCTTTCAAGGAATTCGGGAAGGACGATCTGGACTGGATGAACCCGCTGCTGCAGCTGGGATATCGGTGCATCCCGAGCCTGCCGATGCATCTGTTCAGGCCGGCATTTCCGGATTTCTCGCAGTACTGCGCGGCGTTGAAGACGCGCTACCGTCAGCAGATCAATCGCTCGACGCGGAAGTTGAAGAATACGGATGTCGAGCTCGCGGTCCTGACGGATCCGCGCGACATATTGCGGGCGTACACGCCCGAGGTTCATGGCCTGTATCTTCAGATGGCTGCCAAAGCCGACCTCAATCTGGAAATCCTTCCGATCGAGTTCTTTCAAGAGCTGACGTCCCGGCTGGAAGGCGAGATTGAGCTCGTCGCATATTCGCGGCAGTCGCGAATCATCGCGTTCGGTTGGTGCCTGCACACCGGCTCGACTTACAGCATGCTGTATGCGGGCCTCGATTATCGGTTGAACGACGAATTGGACCTCTATTTCAACCTCATGTATGCGGGGCTCGATCGCGCTCTGCGCAAGGGCGTATCGAGGATCGAGGTCGGACAGTCCGCGGGCGTCTTCAAGGCGCGGCTCGGCTGCTATTCGGAGCCGCTTTACGTGTTCGCCAAGGGGCTGGGACCGCTGATGTCGCGGATCATTCACTATGGCGCTGGCTTGATGATCGCGCAGGTGCCGGCGCATCCGCCCTCGGACATCTTCAAGAGCGGGATCGATATCGACGGCGCCGGGAGCAAGCCCGCCGAGCGCCGCAGTCCTGTTTCGTGAGCGCGCGCCGCGCCACGGCCTTGAAGCTTGCCTCAGTGCGCGGCTGAAAACCCCAGGCTTGCGGCCACCTCACCCAATGCCTCGATGGTCGCGGGGTCGAGCCGTCCGCAGAGATGCTGGCTGCGAAATCCGGACAGCGCGAGGATGATCGTCTCCGCCGCGCAAGCCAGCAACACGTTGCTGCGGTCGGGCTCCTCGAGAAGCCCCAGCACCGACGCGTCTGGCGCCTGAACGAGCCCGCCGTCCACCACCCGCACGTCGGGCCTTTCGTCGCTGATATTGGGCGCGATATTGAAGGGGCGAGACACGTCGCAGACCATGACGCCGTGGCGCAAATGGCGCGCGGAAATGAAGGGAAGCACGGCGTTGGTCGCGGTCAGCACGACCTGTGCCCGGGGAAGGTGGCGGTCGATATCGGTGGTTATGGTGATACCCGTATCGGCATCCGGCTGCGCGCCCGCGCACTTGGACAACCGCTCCGCAAAGGAGCCGGGAGGGAAGGTGTGCCCGGCGGCGGCGCGCGAGCGCACGTGGCGTTTGCAGTCCTCGGCCACGATGTGCAACCTGCCGATGCTGGTCTCGGCGACTTGCGGATTGCCGATGAGGATCAGCTCGCCTGTGCGCTCGGCGCACATCAGGCTCAACGCATGACCGATCGCTCCGGTGGCGCCGACGATGGCCACCGTGCAATCCGCCAGCGCGATGCGATGCTGGGCGCAGGCAGCCTCCAGCGCCTGCATCGCCACCCAGGTGGTGTAGCTGTTGCCGCTGGTCACTCGCACGCCCTCGCGCGCCCGCAGCGCGAGGCCCCCGTAAGTGACGATCGAGCTGAAGCCGGCCAATCCGACCACCTCGGCGCCGCGCTCCACCGCCAGGTCGACCGCGCTCTGAACGAGCGCGACCGCCTCGTCTTCCGCCAGTCCGAGAAGCTCGGCAGGCAGATGGGGTAGCGCGATCAGCTCGCCCTCGGTCCGCCGGCCGTCGGCCGACTGAACCGCGAGTTCGCCGAACGGGTACGGCTTGAGAAACTCGGTGATGCGTGACTTCAGGCCTTCCAGCTCGGTGTCGCTGAACGGCCGCAGGCTCGGGTCGAACCGTCGCAGGCTGTCGGCGTCCAGGAGGTGCACGATGAAGGCGAATCGCTTCCGTTCGCGCTTGCCGGATGCCTTCCGCGCGGCGGCGGCCGGCTCGGCTGCATGTTGCCGCCCCCTGAACGGAGGCGGCATATGCGCGCGCGGCCGGCCCATGAGATGCCCGACGAGCTCGGCCGCATCGCCGCGTTGCAGGGCCTCCAACAGCCGCTTCAGCGCGCCGATCAGGCGGTCGCACAAGGCGGCATCGGCGGTCAGCGGCGGTTCGATGCGGAGCACCGTGCCGTGGGTGAAGGACGGCGCGATGCGGATATGCTCGACGTTAAGGAGATAGCTGACCGCGACGTACAGCAACAGCCCCTGATCCTGTAGCACCGCGAGCATGCCGCCCTGCGTCGCGGCGATGTGCGGGAGGTCGAGCTCCACGCCGAGCATCAGGCCCCGTCCGCGGATCTCCTTGACCAGCGGCGGATAGTCGTCCTGCAGTTGCCGCAATTGCCGCAGCAGGCGCTCGCCGAGCGCCGCCACCTCTCGCACCAATCGTCGGTCGTCCTTGGTCAATTCGTCGAGCGTCGCGAGCGCCGCGCGGCAGGCCAGCGCATTGCCGGCGAAGGTGGAGCCGTGCCGCAGGTCGAACTCTTCCGTGTAGGCGCGCTGGTTGTAGAGGCAGGCACCGATCGGGATCAGGCCGCCGCCGAGCGCCTTGGCAAGGGCCAGGATATCGGGAGTGACGCCTTCCGCCTCGCAGGCGAACAACCGCCCGGTCCTGCCGAGCCCGGTCTGGACCTCGTCGACGATGAGCAACGCGCCATGCTGGTGGCAGAGCTCGCGGGCGGTCGCCAGATATCCGGGCGGCGCGACCCGGATACCAGACTCTCCCTGAATGATCTCGACCAGAAAGGCCGCGAAAAAACCTGGTCGCGCCGCCAGCGCCGCCTGCAGCGCAGCGACGTCGCCGAACGGGACGGTGCTGAAGCCCGGCACTGGAGCGCCGAACCCGCGCTGGAAGAACGCCGTGTCGGTGGCCGACATGCCCGCGAGCGTGAGGCCGTGGAAGGCGCTGCCGGCCGACAGGATCCCGATCCGGCCGGTGCGGCATCGGGCGAGCTTGATCGCCGCCTCGACCGACTCCGCCCCGCTGTTCGTGAAGACGACGTGCGCGAGGCCCGGCGGAGCCAGTGCGAGCAATCGTTCGGCCAACTCGCCCTGCGTCGTGGGAATCGACGCGATCACGAGATTCGGCGTCGCCTCGCGCCGGACGGCCTCGAGCGCCTGCCATATCGGCGCCGGATCGTGGCCGAACGGAACGGCGCCGAACTGAGCGATGCAGTCGGCGTAGCGGATGCCGTCGGCGTCGAGCAGGTAGCATCCTTCGCCCCGCACGAACGTCTTGTCGAGACCGAGCCGCTGATACAGGAAGCCCTTGTAGGGGGCGACGTATCGAATATAGGGATTCTGGTCCTGCGCGCTCCAGTCCTTCACCGAAGCAAGCGCGATGACCTCGCTGTCGAGAAAGGATCTGCGGCCGTCGCCGGCGGGACGGTGCGCCGCTACGTCGTCCTTGGGAGGTACCGGCGGCGATGGCGCGCTGCGGCTGCGGTTGCGCAAATGTTCCGCCAGCAATGCACGCTTCTGCGCTGTCGTGAGCTCATCCGACCCCAAACCGGACATCAGGGGCGTCCTTCCGGCGCAAGGATGCTCAAGTGGCGGTCGACTTCCTCGTCGGTCAACTCGTCGATGCGCTCGAGCAGGTCCGCAGCGTCCGCTCCGCTCAACGGGGGACTCGGCTGAGCGGCGGCCATTCCGTTGCCCGAAGTCTTGGAATGGCCGGCGCCCTCGTCGTCGACGAGCCGCTCCGCGACGTAGGCCACCAGCGCGCTGATGCTGCTCTCGCTTTGCATGAACCTTGCCAGCGGGACATTCATGCCGAGTTCGGCATTGATGCGGTTTCGCACTTCGACGGCGATCAGGGAATCGAGGCCGAGATTGCGCAGCGACTGTTGGCTGTCGATGCGCGCGGGCGAAGTTCCCATTGCCCGGGCCAGAAGATCCCGGATGTAGCCTTCCAGCAGCGATGGAAGCGCCGCTCCGTCTGCCTCGAGTATGTCGTGCACGCCGGAGCTCGCGGTCGCGTTGCCCTTCTCGGCGCCGATGTCGCCGACCAGAGTGGAATAACGCGCCGGAGTGTGCTGGCCCATCGATCGCAGGAGGCCCTTCCATTCGACCTCGGCCACTCCCACCTGCACGGCGTCGCTGGACATGAGCTCGTCGAGGGTATCGAGCGTCTCGGAGAGGGGCATGGCCTTGAGGCCCAGCCGTTCGAGTCTCTGCGCGGTCTCCGGGCTTTGCGCGACGTGGCCGACCTCGCCCACGACGCCCCAATTGACGGCAAGGGCGGGGAGGCCGCGCTCTCTCCGGTAATAGGCCAGCGCATCGAGGAACGCGTTGCCGGCGACGTAGTTCGCCTGACCGGGATTGCCGATGACCGAGGCGAGCGAGGAGAACAGCACGAAGAAATCCAACCGAGCATCGAGCGTCAGCGTGTGCAGGTTCCAGGCACCGAGCACCTTCGGCGCCATCGCCCGCCACATCCGTTCCTCGGTCAGACGCTCGATCGGCGCATCGTCCAGTACCATCGCCGCGTGCATGACCCCGCGCAGCGGTCCCATCCGGCTCTCGATGGCGGCAATGACCTTCCGCGCCTGCTCGCGATCGGTGATGTCCGCCGCGAAAGTCATCACCTCGACGCCTCTTTGCCGCAGGCTCTCCACCGCGGCCTGCGCGGAGGCCGAGGGGGCGTTGCGGCCGACCAATGCCAAGTGACGCGCGCCGCGTCGTGCCAGGCGGTCGGCGACCGCCAATCCGAAACCTCCGAGACCGCCGGTGATCAGGTAGCTGGCGTCGGCATCGAGCGTAGCGGACCGCGGCCCGGAGTCGATTCGCAGTCCCTCGCTGTCCGCCATCGAGATGACGAGCTTGCCGATATGCTTCGCCTGCGCCATGTAGCGGAAAGCGTCCGCCGTCCGGCCGACCGGAAAAACGCGGTGCGGGAGCGGACGCAGGCTCTTGCATTCCGCGCGTCCCAGGATCTCTCGCAGCATCGAACGAGCAAGGTCCGGCCGCGCTCCCAGTGCGCCCAGCAGATCGGCAACGAACAGGGAGATGTTCTTGCGCAGCTGCCGCATTCCGATCTTGCGGTCCTTGAAGATGTCCGTCTTGCCGATTTCGATGAACCGTCCGTATGGCCGCAGAAGGGAAAGGCTCTTGTCGATAGCTTCACCCGAGAGCGAGTTCAGCACGAGATCGACGCCCTCGCCTCCGGTCAGCTTCAGCACCTCGTCGGCGAAAGCGAGGCTGCGCGAGTCCATCACATGCGGCACGCCGAGCGCGGTGAGCAGCTCCCGCTTCTCGGGAGAACCTGCCGTCGCGAACACGACAGCCCCCGCGCTCAACGCCAGTTGCACCGCCGCCAGCCCGACGCCGCCGGTGCCGGCATGGATCAGCACGCGCTCGCCACGCTGCATATGTCCGAGCGTATGGAGCGAATAGAAGGCGGTCAGAAAGGCGAGCGGGATCGTCGCCGCCTGTTCGAGGCTCAAATGGCTCGGCTTGCGCGCCACGAACCTGGCATCGACCGTGAAGTGGGACGTCAAAGTGCAGGATTTGGCGGCAATGACCTCGTCGCCGACGGCAAGATCCGAAACGTCGTCGCCGACTGCGACCACCCGGCCGGCGCACTCCAGGCCGAGCAGCTTGCCGGCAGAACCGTCCGCCGCCGCCTCCGGGGGGAGCATCCCCATCGCCAGCATGAGATCCATGAAATTGAGGCCGGCGGCGGCCACCTCGATCTCGACCTCGTTCGGCTTCGGCGGGGTACGCGCGACACCGCAGGCGTGCAGCGACCCCAGAATTCCGGGCCGCGCCACTTCGATTTGGAAGCGTTTGGGCGCTTCCCCGCTCGCCCGCCCCATTCCATGCAGCGTGTCCGGCGACACCGGCACCAGCCGGTGCACGTATCTCAACTCGCCGTGCAGGGCGATCTCGTCCTCGAGGCCGGCCTCCGAGTCCAACTCCTCCACGAGAGATGCGATCTCCTCGTCGGAGCCGGTCGCCAGGTCGACCAGCCGGCAACGCAAGTTGTGGTATTCGTTGATCGCGACCCTGCCGAGTCCCCACAGCGGCGCTTGCGCAACGCGAAGCGTGCCGGCGCGATTGTCGAGCGGCCGCGCCGCGTGCGTCACCAGCCAGAGATCATCGACGGACACGCCGTCCGTCGCGGCGAGCGCCTGGACGAGCTGCATCGCCGAGATGCAACCCACTCTGGCCGCCGACAGCAGCGCATCGCCGCTCATCGACTCGGTTGCCTCCGTGTCGAGGCTCCAGAGATGAACGATTCCCGCCAGGCGCTGCGTCTGTCTGCCGACGCTCTCCAGCAGGCGTCGCATGTCGTCGGGATTGCCGGCGCGGATGCTGAAGCCCGCTCCCTTGTCGTGCCGGAAGTCGGCGCCGTGCGTCACCCGGATCACCCTGTCTCCGCGCCCTTCGAGCCTGCGCGCCAGCTCCGCGCCCGCCCTCGGGCGGTCCGCGGCGCCCGTGTCGGCGAACAGCAGCCAGGTCTTCGGCCCTTCGGAAGCTTGCGGCATCGGTGCCGGCGCCGCGGGCAATTGCGGACCGCGCGCGAGGATCACCGAATGCTGGGCGGTCTCGGACGTCGGGCAGTCGGCGATGCAAACCGGCCCGCTGAAGCCGGCGTCGCGCAGCAGGCGCGTCCAGGTCTCCTGGGAAACACAGGGTTCGTCCCCCCGGACATCGTCATCGAACAGCCACCATCCTTTCAGCAGCCCGAAGATCAACGTCATGAACAGCCAGGGACACGTCAGCTCGACGATGACGAGCGTGCCGCCGGACCCGAGCAACTGCTTGAGCCGCTCGAGCGTCTTGCGCAGGTCCGACGTGGCGTGCAGGACGTCCGAGGCGATGATCACGTCGAACGAATTTGCATCGAAACCCTGTTCGAGCGGGTCGCGCTCGACGTCGAGGGGGCGGCCCTGCACGAAAGGAAACTGCGCAAATTTGTGCTGCGCATGCGCGGTGAATCGGGGCGAGACGTCGGTGAACACGTATTCGGTGCAGTGCTCCGGCAGCAGGGGGAGCACGAAGCTCGTCATGCCGCCGGTTCCGCCGCCGATTTCCAGAATTCGCAATCCCTTTCCCTTCGGCAGGCGTCGGACGATCTCGGCGATCGCCTTCTGCACCAGGAGATTGTTGAGACGGAAGCTTGGTGAATCCTGATAGAGGGTCTCCGCCGTTGTCAGCGCACCTTCCGGGAAGATGAGGTTCAGCGGATCGACCTCGCCCCGGAGCACGCCCGGCAACCGCTCGCCGCAAGTCCGCACCAGCATCAATTCGGCTTGACACTCCGGGAACTCGTCCCAGGCTGTCTTCCAAAGGCCGTGGGGGTCCACGGTCGCGGCAACCTCATCCGCCGTCAGCTCCTTCAACATGAGCTGGAGCCACCGGCGGTAATGCGGCGCGATCCCCAATCGGTCGGCCAGCGTCTCGATCGGCAGCGCCTTGCCCGGTGCCGGCGTCCAACCCAGTTCGCGCAACGCGCGCGAGATGTAGGCAGCCGCGGTCGCGCGCGAGAGCGATCGGAATTCGTCCTGATAGCGAGCACGATCGAAGCGCCGGCGGAGGATCTCGCCTTCCTGCCGCACGGCCGGCGCAAGCGCCTGCGGCGCGGGGACATGGCGGGAGTCCCGCCCCGCGCGGCTCGGCCGGCGCGGCTCGAATTTCCACTGATATTCGTAAAGTGTGCCGCGTACTCTCTGCGCCGCGGATCCGACTGGGCGCACGGTCAAGCCCTGCACCTCGACCAGGGAACCGCCGGCCTCGTCCAAGATGTGGATATCCACCTTGAGCTCGGTCGCGCTGAGAGCCACCACTCGGGTGTGGGCGAGAGCGCGCGCCGGAGGCGTGGCGTGGAAGCGGATGCGGTCGATCTTCACGGGCACGAAGGTTTCGCCTTTCATGCCCTGCCAATTCGTCCACGCCGGCAAGGTCGGGAGCAGCGTTTGAAAACACGCATCGAGAATGGCGGGATGCAATCGATAGTCGGACAGATGCTCGCTCAAGCCGCTCGGCGCGTGGATCTCGGCAAGGACCTCCCGTTCGCTCCGCCACAATCGCGCGATGCCCTGGAAGGTCGGGCCGTAGTGGTACCCGCACTCGGCGAAGCGCCGGATGCACTCCTCATGGCCGAATGCTTCGGGACAACGCCGGCGAATGTCTGCAACGTCCACTCGATCCGGTGCCGCTCGGGTGGACTGTCTGACGCGTCCGTGGGCATGGGCATCCCAGGCGTTGTCGGAAGCATCTCCACGTGAGTAGACGTCGAATTCGCTCGAGGCCGGGTCGAACACCACCTGGGCCAAGGGCGCCGCGCCCTGATCGAGGATCAGGAATTTTTGAAACTCGATATCCTCCACGTCGCAGGAAACCGGCCCGAATGTCTCTCGGGCGGCGGCCAGCGCCATCTCGATATATCCCGCGCCCGGGAAGATGATCGCGTCGCCGATGCGGTGGTCCAACAGATAGCTCAAGCCCGCCGTGTCGAGCTCCCCGCTCCAGGACGGCTTCGATACCTGGAGCCGGCTTCCGAGCAGGGGATGCACCGGACGGCCCAGCCGTACCCGACGCGTTATTTCGGATTCGCGCCAATGAGTGTCGGCCTGGAACGGATAGGCCGGCAGCTTGATGGCCGTCGCCTGGGCCGGATAGGGCTTGCGCCAATCGATCTCGGCCCCGAGCGTGTACAGTCGGCCGAGCGATCCGAGCAGGGCGGCGCGCTCGCGATCGTCGCGGCGCAGCGAGCACAGCGTCGCGCCCGCCGCCGACTTTTCGCTCAGGCATTGCGCAATGTCGTGGCGCAGGATCGGATGTGCGCCGAGCTCGAGGAACACCGTGTGTCCGGCCTCGATGACCGCGCCCATGGTGTCATGGAACAGCACCGGCTGCCGGATGTTTCGGTACCAATAGGCCGCATCCACCTCGGAGCCCGAGAGTTCGGTGCCGGTCACGGTGGAGAAGAACGGCGTCGACGCCGGGCGCGGCCGGATATCGCGCAGGCATTCCGACAGCTCCGCTTCGAGCTGTTCCATCCTCGGGCTGTGATACGGCACGTCCACCCGCAAGGGGCGGCTGAACCGGTCCGCCTCGTTGAGCGCCTTGTCGATCTCGGCCAGGACCGCGGCATCGCCGGAAAGCGTGATCGAGTTCGCGCCGTTCACCGCCGCGATGGAAATGGCGCGCGGGTAGCGTGCGACCCATTTGGCGGCTTCCTCGCGCGACATGCCCACGGCCAGCATCGACCCCTGGCCGGCGGTCCGGTGCTGGAGGCGGCTGCGGTGGAAAGTGACCCGGACGGCATCCTCCAGCGACAGCACGCCGGCGATGTAGGACGCCGCCATTTCACCGGCACTGTGTCCGAGAACCGCCGCAGGCTCGACGCCCCACGATCGCCACAGCGCAGCGAGGGCGACCTGCAGGGCGAAAATCGCCGGCTGGCCGACACGCGTTTCCTGGACGCGCGACGCTTTCTCGGCCGCTGTCAGCTGGTCCAGCAATGACCAGCCGGCGAGCCGGCCGAACAGATCGTCGACCTCCTCGACGGCCTGGCGAAAGACGCTCTCTTCCGCCAGCAGTTCGCGCCCCATCGCCCACCACTGCTGACCCATGCCCGAGCACACGAAGACGGGCTTCGACGGCAGGCCCGACGTGCGGCCGCTCGAACTATTGGCGCGGGCTTCTCCTGCGAGGAAGGCCTCGAGTTGCTCCGCCAGCTCGGCCTTGTCGTGCGCGACGAGCGCCAGCCGGAACTCATGATGAGATCGCCTTACGCCCGCGGAAAAACAGATGTCGCGCAGCGCCTCGTTCCGCAGGCCGCGCTCGTCGCCGAGCGCGCTGCGATAAGATCGTGCCAGATCGGAAAGCGCGGCCGGGCTGCGCGCCGACAGTGGCAGCGGCCAGGCGATGTCGTCGGCGACTTCAGCGTGAATGGGTGTGGTGACGCCGACGTCGGGAGGCGCCTCCAGAATCGCGTGCCCGTTCGTGCCGCCGAAACCGAAAGAGTTCACGGCCGCGCGCGCGGGCTGCTGGTCGGTTTCGGGCCAGGGCTCGAGCCGCTGTGCGACCCTCAAGCGGAGCTCGTCGAAGCCGATTTGCGGGTTGGGATTCTCGAAGTGCAGGCTTTTGGGAATGCGGCGATGCTGCAAGCACAGCGCCGTCTTGATCAGCCCGGTGATGCCCGCGGCCGCTTCCAGATGTCCGATATTGCTCTTGATCGAGCCGATCACGCAACGGTCCTCGGGCTTTCGCGCCTTGCCGTAGACCGTTCCCAGCGCGGCAGCCTCGATCGGGTCGCCCACCGTCGTTCCGGTCCCGTGCGCCTCGACGTATTGCACGCTCTCCGGCGCGACATCGCCGAGCCGAAGGGCGTCGACGATATTTGCCTCCTGCGCGGTCTGGTTCGGGACCGAGATGCCGGGGGTGCGGCCGTCCTGGTTGACCGCGGTCGCGCGAATAAGCGCGTAGATGCTGTCGCCATCCGCCAAGGCGCGCGCGAGCGGCTTGAGAATGGCGATGCCGACACCCTCGCCGCGCACGTATCCGTTGGCACGCGAATCGAAGCTCTTGCAGCGCCCGTCGGGCGAGAGCATCGAGGCCTTGGAGAATCCGATGGTGAGCTCGGGCCGCAGCGTCAGGTTCACGCCGCCGACGAATGCCAGCTCGCTTTCTCCGTTCCAGATGCTGCGGCAGCCCAAGTGAGTGGCGACGAGCGAAGACGAGCACGCGGTGTCGACGGCGAGGCTGGGGCCCCGCAGGTTGAAGAAATAGGAGATGCGATTGGCCGCGATGCACAGCGACGAGCCGACATTGGTGTACGCGTCGATGGCGGCGCGCGACTCCGAGTTGAGCTGCAGGAAGCTGTAGTCCCAGCTGCAGATGCCGATATAGACGCTCGCCCGCTTGCCCGCCAATGACGTGAGTGTAAGACCGGCATCTTCGACGGCGTGATAGGCGACTTCGAGCAGCAGCCGCTGTTGCGGATCCGCGAGCTCGGCTTCGCGCGGGCTAATGCCGAAGAATTGTGCGTCGAAGCGGTCGACCTGATCCAGGAACCCGCCCCAGCGTGTGCTCATTCGTCCCCGCTTGGTGGGGTCCGGATGATACATCGCCGGCAGATGCCAGCGTTCCTCGGGGACTTCGACGACGGCGTCGGTGCCGGCGACCAGCAGGTTCCATAAATCGTCGGGGCTTCGCACTCCGCCAGGCAACCGACAACCAATACCAACGATAGCGATCGGTTCGACGCTCATGGGCACTCCCGCCTGCAAGGGCTCAGAATGCAAGGCTGGAATGACGCCGTCAACCGCTTAGCCACGGAACGTGAAACGGATAGCCCGCCGCTATCGATCTAAGCGCGCATTCTCTTGCACATTCCTATGTCGCGCAGAATTTGATGTCGGTTCCGGCGGCCGTCATCATCGCTTCACGTATTCGCGTACGACCATTGTCACACGCATGAAATATCGTCGCCGCCGAAGCGTCGCCGCTATCGATCTCGTCAGCGTCGCCCGCTATCGATATCGTCCGATGAGCTAGAGCGGGATGATTTTTCGTCGAATCATCATCCCGCTCTAAGCTTTTGTTTTGCGCGTGATCTTTTCCGAAAACCGGTATCCACTTTTCGGGATCACGCGCTAGCGCGTGGGGAACGCGGTCACCGTGACGCGCACCGTGCCATCCGCCTCCGCGATCACGCGCAGCGTCTTGGCGTCGAATTCGATGCCGGCGAGGCGCAGGTCGTTCACGGTCGCGTCGACGCGCACGCCGTCTGCGGTCCTCTGGAAATCGGCGATCGCCGCTTCGATATTCCTGCGCGCGTTGGCCGCGAGCGGCACGAGATCGATGACCGCGTGTTCCGCCAGCGTCTTTTCGAGATACGGGGCCGCCGTCCTGGCCGCGAGGCCCAGCAGCCCGAACGCCGCCTGCGACTCGATATCGACCGCGATGTCGTCGATGCGCAGCATTTGGCGGGCGCGATCGAGCGTTGGTCGACCCCAGACATAGATCACCGCTTCGCCGCCGAAGCCGAACCAGCTTTTGGTCTCGTTGGCCTTCACGCCGAGCGACATCAAAAGGCGGTTACCGGAAGCCGCAACCTCGATCGATTGGATGGTTGCGGTGAAGCCGCCGCTCCTGTCTTCGGGAAAGGTTTTGCCCTTGAGCTGCGCCTGGAGCAGGCGGCTGATCTCCGTGAACGGCATATCGACCGGCACGGCGAGGTTGACCTGGCCGCGCTCCATCTGGTTCACCAGCTCCAGTCGCGCGGGGAATTGACACTCGGGCTTGGTCTCGCTGGGCACGATCCGCGTCTCGGCCTCGACGCCGAACGTGAGCGCGAGCGCGGATTGGTCGATGCCGGGCTGCGCCGCAAACGCCCGCGTCGGGCGCACCTCGAGCCAGAGGTTGGGCGCGCCGGGAGCGGCGCCGAGGGCGATCGAGCGGCACATCTTGGCCCATTCCCGCCTCGCCGCTTGCTCGATGAGCGGATCGTTGCCGAGCCGCTCTTGCAGCGATGCGACCTGCTCGCTGATGGAGCGCTCCAGCAGCGGTCTCACCTGGTCGGAGAGACTGAATCTCGTGCCGAAGAGGTTCGCCGACGCTTCCGCGATCGAGACCTGCGCCACCAGATTCGGCTGCACGCGCCATTCCGACAGCAGGGTCGGGCGCGCGGTCAGCACGACGTTGCCGCTGAGGTCGACACGCTGCTCGGATGACTGGTCGCTCTGGCCCGGCGTTTGCGACTGATCCTGGCCGCGGTCGGACGATGTTCCCGGCGGGCGCAGAAAACCCGGAAGCATCCCGGTGATGTCCCGCGGCGGCGTCATGAACCCTCCCGGCGGGCCGCGGAAGCCGGGCGGTCCCGTGAATCCATCGGGCGGGCGCAAAGCCCCGAGCTGGCCGCTGGCACGCAGCGATCCGCTCAGCGCGGCCGACAGCGTGAGGCCGTTGGGGCCGCCATCGACCGCGAACGCGCCGCGCGTGGCGGACCAGGAAATCTCGGCGCTGGAGGGGCCCAACGGAATATCGGCTTTACCCGAGAGTTCCCGCGGCGCCCGCTCCATCGCGTCCCTGATCGCGCTGAGCGCGATCGTTGCCGGTATCACGATACGCGAGCTGCGTGAGACCGGCGGCAGCGGCGGCACCTCGGCGAGCTTGGGCCGGGCGCTCATTGTGCTCGGCGAGAACCATCTGATCGCCAACACCGCGCCAACGCCTACGACCACCACGATCAATGCGCCAATCGCGATCTTGCTCCACTGCATGGCGAGCCATCCCTGCCGGAACCCGGCTTAACCTATTTGAGCAGCGATCCCGGCGCCAGCGCAACCGCGCGCCGGCGGCGGGAACGGTTTTAACGCAGGGTCACCGACCGGGTCACCGCGCCGGTGATGATGGGAGCGACCAACTCGTTGTCCTCCATCACCATGCTGCATTCGGCACCCGATTTTTCACGGCAGCGCGCCAAGACCCGCGCGCGCGCGCCGTCGATGTCGCTCGGATTGGCGACCCAGTAGGCCCCGCCGCCCGAAGCGGTCGCGACCAGCAGCTTGGGCGTCGGAGTCGAAAAGTATTCCTCCACCGTCGGCCGCGCGGCGGGCGCGAGCTTGGCCGCGCTCATCACTTGGTCGACGCGCGCGAGGTTCGCGTTCGGCAGGCGATGGGCGGCGAAGAACCGATCGAGCGCGCGCAGCCATTGCACGCGTCCGCCGAAGTCGGCGAACAGGCGGTGACCGTCGTGCAGGACCGGCGGAAACATCTGCAGCTCCACACGGCCGCCGCGGGCGGCGTAGGCAGCGCGCATGTCTCGGACCACGTCCGGGGGAAACAGGCTGTCGTTCTCGGAATAGAGCCACAGGGTGGGAATGCGGGTGCGGGCGCCGAAGTCCGCCATGGCCGAGGTCAAGCCGCCGAACTCGCACACGCTGCCGTCAGCTTTGGCGCGCCACACGCCGCCGGAAACGTTCACGACACCGATCAGGCCCGCCGGCCGCCGCGCGGCGAATGCG
>JBAUOM010000385.1:0-1826 GCA_049579765.1 Xanthobacteraceae bacterium | reverse complement strand
CTTCACGACTGCGCCATCGGCGGCAAGGTCGTCCGCTGCGCGCGCGGCAGCGATCGTGCCGCCTCCGAAACGGGCCGACTGCTGCCTGCGTGGCATTCGGGCTGATCAGTCGCACTGCAGAACCCGCGTCCAAAGCGCCTCGGTGTGTCGTTCGCGCCCGCCAGGGCGGCTGATGTCCCTTGGAACCAAGCCGCAGCCGTCCCCGTTGCGTCCGCGGGGGGTGCTGGGCCCCTCACGGGTGGAGTCCTGCGCTGTCGAGCAACGCGAGGCTTGTGACGCTCTTGAACGTGCCGCTCGCCGCCGCGGCGGGCGCGCTCCTGTGGCGCTCGCTCGACTGGCCCGTGGTCGGCGATGCCGCGATTTTCCACTTCATCGCCGGCCAGATGCAGATGGGCGCGGTGCCTTACCGCGACATCGTCGACATCAACATGCCGCTGATCTATGTCATCCACGCCACCGTCGCGGAGATCGGCGGCATGGGCGATCTCGCGTGGCGCGCGTTCGATCTCGGCGCCGCCGCGCTGCTGGCGGGCTTGGTCCTCGCGCTGGTATGGCCGGCAGGGCGAGCGGCGGCGATCCATGCCGCGCTCGTCGTGCTGGTGATGCATCTTCTGCTCGGCCCCTATTCCGCCGGGCAGCGGGACTATCTGATGTCGATACCGGCACTGGCGGTCACGCTGGTATCGGCCAGGGCCGCGGAAAATCCCCGGCGCGGCAGGGGCGACCTGTTGCTCGCCGGCGCCTTCGCCGTCGCTGCGGCATCGATCAAGCCGAGCGGTATGCTGCTGCTCGCCCTGCCCGCCATCGCGATGGCCGCACTGCGTTGGCGTGAAGCGATATGGATCGCGGTCGGCGCCGCCGCGACCGGGCTTGCGCTGCTCGGCCTCTTGGCGGTGTATGGTGCATTGCCGGCTTTCATCGCAATGCTGCGGGAGCTGATGCCTGCTTATGCTTCGTTGGACTCCCGCACGATTTCCGACATCTTCCGCGATACGCTTGTTTGGCTGGCCCCGGTCGGTGGACTTGCACTGGCTGCCGCGTTGAACGTCGCGGCCCCCAAACCGCCGCGGCTGCGCGCATTGATCGGACTCACGCTGTTCGGGCTCGTCCATTTGTTCGTTCAACGCAAGGGCTGGTTCTATCACGTCTATCCGTTAGGGATCGGACTGGCATGTTGGGGAGCGTGGACCCTTGCTGCGCTCCCGACGTTGCGTTCGGCGCTTTGCCTGACCGTCACCGCCGTCACGCTCGGCTGGCTGCTGCCGTCGGCGCTCACGCAACCGGAAAACTACCCGGCGCTGCGCGCGGCGGCCGCCATGCAGCAGGCCGTCGAAAGCCGATTGCCCAACGGCGCGAGAGTTCAGGTGCTCGATTCCGACAACGGCGCCTTCATCGCCATGGCGCGCGCCGGAATGCGCCAGGCCACGCCGCACATCCAATGGTTCTCCCTGCTGCTTGCGCCAGCGTCGGTTCGGCAAAGTTTCGTGACCGCACTTGAAACCGATCCACCCGCCGCCGTCCTCCTGACCAATTCGCAATGGCCGCAGGCGGGCGGGTTCGAGGCCGCCGATCGCTGGCGTCGGTTCAGCGCGCTATTGGCTTCCCGCTACGTCCTGGAGCAAACGGGACGCGAAAATGACATTGCGTGGCGGCTCTATCTCAGAGACGAACCCTCCCCACGGATTTTTGATCAGTCTCATACGTCGGAATAAGGCCACGACCACCGCCGTCGGGGCCCGGCCGCCTCCTCGCAAAAGCCCGCTGCGGAGCCGCGTTGCCAACGCGGCGGAAACAGGCAACCCTGACGCTTGCAAGCGGGATTAGCC
>JBAUOM010000384.1:0-3610 GCA_049579765.1 Xanthobacteraceae bacterium | reverse complement strand
CCGGTGTGCCCGCCGCACGCGCCCTCGCTCACGATCCCGGCGCCATATTGGGCGGCCAAGGCAGCCGCCGCCGCATCGATCGTGACCACGAGGATCCCGGCAAGATCAGACACCGAGGCGAGCGTCGCCAGCACGTCTTCCAGCATGGCGAGGGCCAATTCCTGCCGCTGGGCGGGCGACAGCACGCCCGCGAGCCGCTGCTTGGCATGGCGGGTGTCCTTGACCGGCACCACGGCATGGATGGTCGGGAGATCATTCATGCGGCAGCCAGTCATGCCATGACTTTGGTCAGCGCGTCGGCGGTGGCGAGCACCCTGCGCGCCAGCGCCTCCCGCTCCGCGAGGGTCGACATCAAGGTATGCGCCACGGTGACCGCCATGCCAAGGCCGGCGGCATGGGAGGCTTGGTCCGCATCGGCCCGGTCGAGAACGTAGCCGTCGAGCAGGTCCCGATATCGGCCCGCCACCGCGGCGGCGCTGACGGGAAGGCCTAGCTCGGCCATCATTTTCGCGGTCGGCCCCTTGACCGCGCGGCCACCGATGATGGGCGACACCGCCACCACCGGCGCCGCACATTGCGCGATGGCTGCGCGCAGGCCGGGAACTGCGAGGATCGGTTCAATGCTGAGAAACGGATTGGAGGGCGAGATCACGACCGCGCGCAGTCGCGGATCGGCGAGCGCCGCCAGCGCGTCGGGATGCGCGCGCGCGCCTGCAGCGCCCTGATATGCGAGTTCCAGCACCGCGGGGGCGCAGCGCTGCCGCACGAAATAGTCCTGGAAATCGAGCCAGCCTTCGCGGCTGCGCAGGCGCGTGCGCACCTGATCGTCGCTCATCGGGAGGAGCCGGGTCGTGATCCCCAGGCGGCGGCAGAAATCGGCGGTGACGGCGGAGAGCGTTTCACCCGCCGCGCGGCGTCGCGTGCGCTCCACGTGGGTGGCGAGGTCGCCGTCGCCGAGCTGAAACCAGGTCTCGCCGCCGAGCGCCCGGAGCGCGGCCATGAAGGTCCAGGTCTCCGCCCGCCGGCCCCAGCCGCGCCTCCGGTCGTCGAGGCCCGCGAGCGCATACATGACGGTGTCGAGGTCGGGTGAGATGGAAAGCCCGAGATGCTCGAAGTCGTCGCCGGTATTGGCGATGACCACGAGATCGCCCGCGGGCACGACGCGGCTCAAGCCCAGCACGAGCTTGGCGCCGCCGATGCCGCCGGACAGCGCGACGACGAGGCTCTTGCTCCGGCCGCCGGCGGCGCTCACCGGAACAAGTCCTCTTCTTCGCCCCGGATCAGCGCTGCGGCTCCGGTCGCTGCACCGGTCCATGCGAGGCCGCGCAGGAGCACCACCGGCCTCCCCTCCGCGGCCTGACCCATGAGCAGCGAGGCCGCACTCGCAATCTCGTCGGCAAAGCCCGTTTGCGTCACGCGCAAGGCGTGGCCGAACAGATCGGGTCGCCCGCGCATGTCCATGAGCACTGGCAGTCCGGCGGCTCCGAGCGCGACGCCGACAGTCCCGCGCCGCCACGCCCGGCCCCAGCTGTCGGTGATGACGACGGCAAGCCCGCGTTGAAAGCGCGCCACGAACCGGTCGCGCAAGGCTGCGGCCGACGCGTCGGGATCGCGCGGCAGCAGCAGCACGGGCTCCGCTCCCAAGTCGGGGTCGACGTTGGAACGGTCGACGCCGGCATTCGCCATGATGCCGCCGAGCCGGTGCTCGACGATCAGCACGTCGGGTCGGTGGCGCACCACGCGCCGCGACTCGCGCAAGATGACCTCGACGAGGCGCGGGTCCTTGTTGACTTGCGCCGCGAGGTCTTCGGCCCGTGCCGAGGGTTGAACCTGCGCGAGGTCGACGTAGCGTCCTTCCGCCTTGGAGACGACTTTTTGCGCCACCACCACGATGTCGCCGTCCGCCGGTGCGAGCCCGCTGCGTTCGCAGCCGGCGATGATGAGCGCGGCCAGGTCGTCGCCCGGACGCACCAGGGGAATATCGGGAACCGACATCAGCGTGACGGCCATGGCAGCCGGGCCCTAATCCGCAATCCTGATGGAGCGTAGCGAAATTCCGGAGCGGTTGCCCCACGTTCCGCCGTGCGACGGCGAAGAACCGCGCAAACGCGCTTCACGCTTCGTGCCGGCTACGATCAGCCGCATCTGCGCTACGTCGCCGGCGCGGCCGGATGCGCCACACGCGGCAGCACGTCGCGTGCGAGCTCATGCATGAAATCGGCCATGTCCTGGCGCTCGCGGGGAAACGGCCAGATCACGATCTCCTCGACGCCGGCGCCCGCCAGCGCGTTGAGCCGCTCGACCACCTGCGAGGCGGTGCCGACGAGCGCGAGGCTGTCGATGACGCCGCGGGGCATGAGCCGGCGCAACTCGTCCATGATCGGTGGCGACCATTCGTGCGGCGCTTCCCGGATGAACTTGCGGAAGGCGTCGGACGCATCTGACGCGAGCTCGTCGACCATGGCGCCGAGCGCCTTGCGGCTGCTCCAGAATGCGAAGCTCACCCCGCGCTTGACGCTCTCCGGCACGGGGTCGTCCGCGCGTTCGAGCAGGGAGAGATAAATCCAGGAACAGAGCCGGACGTCAGTCCAGCCGCGGTTGGAGGCGGCGAGCCCCGCCAGGATGTGCTCTTTCGCGTAGCTGATGCCGGGCGGCGTGGCGAAGCTGCCGATCAGCACGCCGTCGGCGACGGCGCCGGCGAGCTTGAGTATCTGCGGGCCTCGGCTGGCGATGTAGAGTGGCGGGATCTCCGTCGGTTTCCAGTCGAGAGCGCCGTCCTTGAATCTCACCACCTCGCCGTCGAGGCTGATCTTCTCGCCGCGCCACAGCCGCCGCATCAGCTCGGCCGCTTCGCGCAGGCCGGCGACCGGCTTCGGGCTGCCATAGCCCGGCAGCGTCTCGAAATGGCTGCCCGACCCCATGATCACGCGGAAGCGTCCGGGCGCCAGTTCCGCCAGCGTCGCCATCGCCTGCGCCAGCAGCGCCGCGTGCCGCGTGTAGGGATCGACCACGCTGGTGCCGAGCCCGATAGTCGTCGTGCACTGCGTGGCCGCGCCCAGGCGGGAGAACACCTCGCGCGCCCACTTCTTGTCGTTGTGAAAGAAGGCATGGAAGCCCAGCCGCTCGGCGAGCTTGACCTGATCCAGGAAATGCCCGCCCGGCTCGGCGCCGAGCGACGCAAGCGAAAGCTTCATGTCTTCGCCGCCGCCTCGCCGTCCATCTCGTCGAAAATCTGCGCCGCGATCTGGAAGGCGCCGAAGGCGGCGGGCACGCCGCAATAGATCGCGGCATGCATCAGCAGCTCCTTGACCTCGTCGCGGCTCACGCCGGTATTGCCCGTCGCGCGAATGTGCAGCTTGAGCTCGTCGAGCTTGCCCATGCCGACCAGCATGGCGATGGTGATCATGCTGCGGGTCTTGCGGTCGAGGCCCGGCCGCGCCCAGATCGTGCCCCAGGCATATTCCATGAGGAAATCCTGGAAGTCGGCGTTGAACGGGGTGCGATTTTTCGCGGAGCGCGTGGCATGCGCCGGCCCGAGCACGGATTCGCGAATCTGCTGGCCGCGCCGGTAACGATCTTCGCTCACATCGTCCTCCCTGCCGCATGTCGG
>JBAUOM010000383.1:0-1858 GCA_049579765.1 Xanthobacteraceae bacterium | reverse complement strand
ACGTGATGGCGCGCGGCACCGACGTGCCGGACGGCGTGCTCGATGGCCGGGCGGCGCAGGTGCGGCCCGACGACCTGCTGCTGATCCAGTTCACCTCCGGCACCACCGCCTATCCGAAGGCGGTGATGCTCACCCACGACAACATGCTGCGCGATGCCTTCGCCGTGGGCGAGCGCATGGGGATCACGCCGGACGACCGCTACTTCAACTGCCGGCCGTTCTTCCACGTCGCCGGCACCACGCTCTCGCTCCTGGTGTCGCTCATCGCCGGCGCCTGCCTGGTCACGCTGCCGACGTTCGAGGCCGGCGTGGCGCTCGCCATGATGGCGCAGGAGCGCTGCACGCTGACCTCCGGCAACGACACGCTGTTCCAGCTCATGCTGGGACACCCGAGCTTCGATCGCGCGCGACTCTCCCTGCGCGGGGGCTGGGCGGCGGCGGGTCCGGAAACCATCCGCAATATCATCGAGAGGATGGGCGCCCGCGAGGTGTGCGTCGCGTACGGCTTGTCGGAAGCCTCGCCCAATGTCGTGCTCAACGATCATCGCGACCCGGTCGAGCTTCGCATCGCCGGGCTGGCCAAGCCGCATGACGGCGTCGAGGTCCGCATCACCCGGCGCGAGACCAGAGAGGTGCTGGCTGCCGGCGAGACCGGCGAGATCGAGGTGCGCGGCTGGAACGTCATGCGCGGCTACTACAACAACCCAGCAGCGACCGCGCAGGCGTTCACGCCCGACGGCTGGCTGCGTACCGGCGACCTCGGCGTGCTCACCACCGACGGCCGCCTGCGCATGGTCGGGCGCAGCAAGGACGTGTTCCGCGTCGGCGGCGAGAACGTCGCGCCGGCCGAGGTGGAGGAGGTGCTGCTCGCGCATCCCGCGGTGGCGACGGCACAAGTCGTCGGAGTACCGGATGCACGGCTGGGCGAAGTAGGCGCGGCGTTCGTCACCCTCAAGGCCGGTGCCGAGGCAAGCGAGGACGAGCTGATCGAGTTTGCGCGAGCGCGTTGCGCCAATTTCCGCGTGCCGCGCTATCTCGCCGTGGTCGCGAGCTTCGACGCCATCGGCATGACGGCGAGCGGCAAGGTGCAGAAGAACGCACTGCGCGACCATGCCATCCGCACGTTCGAACTCGGCGCGCAGCCCGTCGAAGCGGGAGCGGCGCGATGAGCGACGTCGTTCTCTGCGAATGCTTCGCGCGCGACGGGCTGCAGCACGAAGCCGAGTTCGTGCCGACGCAAACCAAGCGGGCGCTGATCGAGCGCTTCGCCGCGCTGGGCTTCAGGCGGATCGAGGCCACCTCCTATTCCAATCCCAAGGTGGTGCCGCAATTCGCCGATGCCGGCGCGTTGCTCGCGGCGCTCGCGCGGCGCGATGGCGTGCACTACAAGGCGACCTGCGCCAATCTGCGCGCGGTCGAGCGCGCGCTGGCCGATGTCACCTCTGGCTGCGGCGTGACCGAGATCAGCCTCCTGGTATCGGCGAGCGAGGCGCATTCCATGCGCAACCTCAAGCGGTCGCGCACCGAGCAATGGGACAACGTGTGCGAGATGGTCGTGGCGGCACGCGGCCGCTTCCGGCTGTTCGGCACGATCTCGGTCGCGTTCGGCTGCCCGTTCGAAGGCGCCGTCGATCCCGACGTGGTGGCGGCGGACGCGCGCCGCTTCGCCGAACTCGGCGTCGGCCACATCGCCCTCGGCGACACCACCGGCATGGCCACGCCGGCGGCCGTGAAAGACTTGATCGGGCGCCTGCGGCGCGAGTCGCCGGGCACGACGCTCATCGCGCACCTCCACGACACGCGCGGGACCGGGCTCGTCAATGCGCTCGCCGCCTACGAGGCCGGGGCACGCTATTTC
>JBAUOM010000382.1:0-5616 GCA_049579765.1 Xanthobacteraceae bacterium | reverse complement strand
TCGAGGAGACCGGCGCCGCCCAGCATCTGCGCGACGCCAGGATTCTATCGATCTACGAAGGCACCAACGGCATTCAAGCGATCGATCTGGTCACGCGCAAGCTCCCCCTGTCGGGCGGCGAGACGGTGCGCAGGCAAATCGAGGCGATGCGCCAAATCGCCGGACGGCTGCCGCAGGCCGATTGCCCGAGCTTGCGGGCGGCGGCGCGGCAGATCGGCAAAGCGGTCGACAGTCTCGAGCGGGCGACGCGGTTCATGCTCGGCGCGCTCGCCGACGACGCCAGCGAGGCGGCGCTCGCCGGAGCGACTCCTTATTTGCGACTGTTCGCGACGGCGCAGGGCGGCGCGCTGTTGGGCGCTTCCGCGCTCGCGGCGCATCGCGCGACGAGCGCCGGCGACAACGATCCGACCAATGCCGGGCGCGTGCAACTCGCGCGGTTCTTTGCCGACAACATCGCGCCCAGCGCGGATGGCCTCGCGGATGTGGTGGTCGGCGGCGCCGCTGCACTCAAGGATGCGCAACGGATGTTGGTCGACTGACGCGGCAGCGTCGCTGAGCAGAGGGAGGAAAGTCCATGTCACGCAAGCATTGGCTCGCCGCCTACGGCGAAAAAATTCCCTGCGAGATCAATCCGGACGCGCATGGCTCGGTGCTGGCGATGCTCGAAGCAGCCATGCAGCGCTTCGCCGATCGCCCTGCATTTCGCTGCTTCGGCCACACGCTCACCTATGCCGACACCGATCGGCTGTCGCGCTGCTTCGCAGCCTTCCTGCAGAACAAGCTCAATGTGAAAAAAGGCGATCGTATCGCCGTGATGCTACCCAATATCCCGGCCTTTCCCATCGCTATGCTCGGCATCATCCGCGCCGGCGGCGTGCAGGTCAACGTCAATCCACTCTACACACCGCGCGAGCTCGAACATCAGCTCAATGACGCCGGCGTCGAGACCATCGTCATCTTCACCGGCGCCTCGGCGACGCTCGCGGAGATCATCGACAAGACGGCGATCAAGCAGGTAATCAGCGTCGCACCGGGCGAGGGAATCGGCGCGGCGCTGCCGGCTCCTCCGATCGACGCGAGACTCAAAAACGTGATCACGTTTGCCGCTGCGCTGACGCAAAGCGGCGAACTTCCGTTCACGCCGGTGGCGCTGTGCGGCGATGATCTGCTCTTCTTGCAATATACGGGCGGCACCACGGGGCTCTCCAAGGGGGCCGCGCTCTCGCATCGCAACCTCGTCGCCAACACCGAGCAGTTCAAGGCGTTCATGGGCGATGCGATGCGCCCCGGCGAGGACGTGGTGGTCACGGCGCTGCCGCTCTATCACATCTTCGCGCTGATGTTGAATTTCATCTCCTACTACTCGACCGGCGCGGAGAACTGGCTCATCGCCAATCCCCGCGACATAGACGGCTTCGTCGAGATCCTGCGGCAGGCGCGCTGTACCGCCTTGACTGGCGTGAACACGCTCTACGGCGCCCTCGTCATGCATCCGAAGATTTCCGAGGTGGACTTCAGCAGGCTGCGCGCGGCGATCGGTGGTGGCGCCGCGGTGCTGCCGACGACCTCGGCGAAATGGAAGGCGCTGACCGGCAAGGACATCCTCGAAGGCTACGGCCTTTCGGAAACCTCGCCGATCCTCACGCTTAATCCGCCGTCGACGAACGGCTTCTCCGCGACCGTCGGCCTGCCGTTCCCGTCGACCGACGTAAAGCTACTAGACGCCAACGACGAGGAAGCGGCGATCGGCGAGGCAGGCGAGGTCTGCGCTAAGGGCCCGCAGGTCATGCAGGGCTACTGGCAGAAGCCGCAAGCCAATGCCGACGCGTTCACGGCCGACGGCTATTTCCGCACAGGCGATATCGGCGTGTTCAATGCCAAGGGTTTCCTCAAGATCGTCGACCGCAAGAAGGATATGATCATCGTTTCCGGCTTCAACGTTTTTCCCAACGAGGTCGAAGCGATCGCCGCCGCCTGCCCCGGGGTGGCCGAATGCGCCTGCGTCGGCAGACCGGACGAGAAGACCGGCGAGGCGGTGCGGCTGTTCGTGGCGAAGGCGCCGGGCGCGACGCTCAGCGAAGCCGATCTGATTGCACACTGCCGGTGTCAGCTTGCGGCGTACAAGGTGCCGAAGGAGGTCCGCTTCCTCGAGGCATTGCCGAAGTCGAACGTAGGCAAGATCCTGCGCAAGGATCTGCGCGGGCTGCCATAGGGGCGACCATGGCGATGGCGCAATACTCCATGGCGAGCGCGCCGCAATTCGTCGGCCGCGAGATCGGTGCGTCCCGCTGGGTCATGGTCGACCAGGACCGCATCGACGCCTTCGCTGCCTGCACCGGCGATCGGCAATGGATCCACGTCGATGTCGAGCGAGCGAAGCGCGAGAGTCCATTCGGGGCGCCGATCGCCCACGGCTATCTCACGTTGTCATTGGTCGCCGCGATGGTGATGGAACTGGGCGTAATCCCGCTGGATGCGGCAACCGGGCTCAACTATGGCTTGGACAAGGTCCGCTTCATCGCGCCGGTGAAAGCGGGCGCGCGCGTGCGCACGCGCGCCAACCTTGTCGCGGCCAAGCCGCAGGGCGGCGGGCGCGTGCTGCTCAAGCTCAGCTGCACGCTGGAGATCGAAGGCGAGACGAAACCTGCCCTCGTCGCCGAGCTCCTCTGTCTGTTGATCGGCAACCGCGAGCAAACTTCTCATTGAGGAGCGTGCCATGGCCAACGAAGCTCCAGTCGTTGCCGAGAATGACATTCGCGAACAGGCGGCGCAGCACACGTTGGCGGCCAATCCGCTGGTCGGCGTGCGCGGGGAAGACATTCTCGATTCGGCACGCCTGCTGCTCGCACAGGTGCTGACCAACCCCGTCGCGGCGGCCCAGCAGTATCTGACGTTTCTCGGCGAGTTCGGGCGCATTGCGGCCGGCGCCAGCGAGCTCGCCCCCGACGCCAAGGACCGGCGCTTCGCCGATCCGGCCTGGAAGGAGAGCCTCGCCTACCGCGCGCTGGCGCAGAGCTATCTGGCCTGGAGCAACGCGCTCTACGGCTTTCTCGACCAAGCCAACATCGACAAGCGCGATGCCGAGCGCGCGCGCTTCATCGTCTCGCTGATCGTGGACGCGATGGCCCCCACCAACGCGCTCGCCGGCAACCCGGCGGCGCTGAAGAGGCTCCTCGACACCGGCGGCGCGAGCCTCGCGCACGGGCTGGAAAATTTCGTCGGCGATCTCGTGCACAACGGCGGCCTGCCGGCGCAGGTTGACACGCGGACCTTCGCCGTCGGCAAGAATCTCGCGACCACGCCAGGCGCGGTCGTCCATCGCACGCCGGTCATGGAACTGATCCAGTACCGACCGATGGGAGCGCAGGTGCACAAGAGGCCGCTGCTCATCGCCCCGCCGCAGATCAATAAGTTCTACGTTTTCGATCTCGTGCCGGAAAAGAGCATCATTCGCTATTGCCTCGAGGGTAACCTGCAGGCCTTCGCCATCAGCTGGAAGAACCCGACTCCCGCCGAACGCCCCTTCGGGATCGACACTTATGTCGGTTCGCTGGAAGAAGCCGTTGACGCGATGCGCGACATCACCGGCAGCGATGACGTCAACATCTGGGGCTCGTGCTCCGGCGGCATCACCATGTCGGCGTTTCTCGCGCATCTCGCCGCGCGCGGCGAAAGGAAGGTTCACAGCGCCACAATCGCAGTCTGCCTCCTCGACATGGCCACGACACAGAACACGACGGCCGGATTGTTCGTCAGCCCGGAATCGATCATCGCTGCGAAGAGCGCCTCGCAACTCGCCGGTGTCGTCGAAGGACAGGAACTGGCGCGCATGTTCGCCTGGATGCGGCCGAACGACCTGATCTGGAACTACTGGGTGAACAATTACCTGCTCGGCAACGCGCCGCCCGCCTTCGACGTGCTCTACTGGAACAACGACACGACGCGGCTGCCCGCCCGGCTGCATGCCGACTTCCTCGATCTCATTGAGGCCAATCCGTTCGTCCATCCCGGCCGCCTCGAGCTTCGCGGCACGCCCCTCGACATGCGCCTCCTCGATTTGGACAGCTATGTCCTCGCAGGGCTCACCGATCACATCACGCCGTGGCAAGGCTGCTACAACACCGCGAAGCTCTATGGCGAGCGAAGCACCTTCGTGCTAGCCAACAGCGGCCACATACAGAGCCTCATTAATCCGCCCGGCAATCCCAAGGCATGCTTCTGGACCGGCGCGACGAGCGCCGCGGGAGCGGAGACGTGGCGCGAGCAAGCGGTAAAGCACAGCGGCAGCTGGTGGCCGCACTGGGTCGACTGGATCAAGGCGCGCTCCGACGCCATGACGCCGGCACCGGCCGCGTTGGGCAGCGAGCTAAACCCGCCGCTCGAGGCGGCGCCCGGCCGCTACGTCATGGAGCGATAGATGCAGATCAGCCTGCACGAGGTCGAAGGGCAGACGCTACGCGTCGGCATTCGGCGCGGGGAAAAGGCGCGCCCGCCGCTCCTTCTCTTCAACGGGATCGGCGCCAACATCGAGTTGGTCGAGCCGTTTCTCGACGCGCTGGATGGACCCGAGGCGATCATCTTCGACGTCCCCGGCGTCGGCGGCTCGCCGTCGCCCTGGCTGCCCTACCGTCCATCGACGCTGGCACGGCTGAGCGCGCAGCTGCTTGACCAGTTGGGTCACGCACAGGTGGACGCGCTCGGCCTGTCCTGGGGCGGCGCGTTGGCGCAGCAATTCGCGTTCCAGCAGGGGGAAAGGTGCCGGCGGCTCGTGCTCGCAGCCACCTCGCCCGGCCACCTAATGGTCCCAGCCAAGCCTACGGTCCTGCTCAAAATGGCAACGCCACGGCGCTACAAAGACTCCAAGTACATGGAGCGCATCGCCGGCGACATCTACGGGGGGGCATTGCGCGGCTCGCCCGAGCTCGTGCACAGTTATCTGCGCCATGTCCGCTGGTCGAGCGACTACGGCTACTACCTGCAGCTACTCGCCGGCTGTGGCTGGACGAGCCTGCCTTGGCTGCGTCTGCTTGCACAGCCGACGCTGGTCATGGCCGGGACCGACGACCCGCTTGTGCCGTTCGCCAACGGTCGTCTCTTGGCAAACCTTATTCCGGACGCGCGCCTGGTAACCATCGACGACGGCCATCTGTTTCTCGTCACCAACGCCAGCGAATCCGCAGCATTGATTTCCGAATTTTTGCGCTGACTGAGTCCAACGGCGCCCTCACGAGAACGAGACCGATTCTCGGCAGTGCTGCCGATTAGAGTCCCTGTTCCTTGAAAAAAATTCCCTGATACGCGTTTGGAAATTCCCTGTTCCGTTGCGTAGGGAATTCCGTTGCAAGCGATTGGATTTGCGTGCAGATCAGCCGCGACAATTGGGGTGGATGGCCAGTTTTTGCGAAATTCCCTGTTAATTTCCCTGTTAGCAGGGAATTTGGTTGCGGAGACCGGTTCGCAGTTGACTGCATCGTCAGCCAGCCAGTGTGGTTTCTGTGAGCTATGTGCGGTCTGCAAGAATGCGTGCGACATTCCCGACAGTTAGCAAGACGTCACGCCGTCTCTGGGGCTTAATGGTCTGGATTTTCGGCCGCAGCCTGCCAATTTCCCGCGCCG
>JBAUOM010000381.1:0-1868 GCA_049579765.1 Xanthobacteraceae bacterium | reverse complement strand
GACGCACCTTCCTGACGTGGGCGGCGGCGGCCGCCAGCGCCGCGCTGCCGCGGCGGGCGGGCGCCACCGTGCCGAAGCCCTACAACTGGGACGCCTCGCCGCCGATGCACGACGCCGGGACCTTCGTCAGGTGGATGCAGGAGAACCGCGGCGAAGACCCGCGCTTCCTGCGCGCCCGCTTCGAGCGCTTTCAGAACATGGTCGGCCATGTCGATCTGTGGGAGGCACGCAACAAGCGCGCGTTCCTGCTGACGCCGCGCGAGGAGTTCTGCCGGCCGTCCGATCGCGCCGTGATCTACGACGTCAACTACCACGACATCGGTTTCGGCGTGACCATCACCGGACCGCGCGTCGTAGGGCGCATGACAAGCTCGATCGACGTCAGGATGGGCGAGAAGGTGCTCGAGGTCGGCACCGGCTCCGGCTATCAGTCGGCCTATCTCTCGAACCTGACCGACAAGGTGTGGTCGATCGAGATCATCAAGCCGTTGGCCGAGCGCACGCGCGGCGTCTACGACGCGCTGATCGAGCGCGGCTACACGGAATACAAGGCGATCAACACCAAGCGCGCAGACGGCTATTACGGCTGGGAGGAGGCGGCGCCGTTCGACAAGATCATCGTCACCTGCGGCATCGACCACATTCCGCCGCCGCTGCTTCAGCAGCTCAAGACCGGCGGCACCATGGTCATCCCGGTCGGGCCGCCGGGGGCTCAGCGCATCCTCAAGGTGGTCAAGGAGGCTGCCACCAGCGGCCAGGTCGCCGTCAAGCGTTCCGACATCTACAACGGCAGGTCGGTGCCTTTCGTCCCCTTCACCAAGCTCGACGGCGACGTCGTCAAGGGGACGCACTGACCTCTTACTTGGCGATTACTTGCTGACGATCACGCCGCAGGCGATGCGATCGCCGGCGTTGCCGGCCGGGTCGGTCTTGTAGTCGTCCTTTCCGGCGTGGATCACCAACGCGGTGCCGCCCTCCTGGAACACGGAATTGGGCTTGTCCTTCTCGAGGGTGATATCCTTGTCCACCACCCGCGTCGTCAGGTTTCCGCTGGCGGGGATGCGAATATTGTCCATGTCGCCGGCGTGATGGCCTTCCGGATTGAGCTTGCCGTGCTTCTTCTGCGCGGGATTGAAATGGGGTCCCGCGGAGGTGAAGGGCGGTTCGCACTTGCCGACCGCGTGCACGTGGAAGGCGTGCTCGCCCGGCGGCAGGCCCTTGAGGGCAAGGTTCATCCGCACGCCCGAGCGGGTTTGCGTGAGCGTAACGATGCCCACGTCCTTGCCGTCGGCGGATTTGAGCTCGGCGCTCGCCGTCAAGGGCGGCGCAGCGGCGGATTTTTTCGCGGCACCCTCCTTGGCGTCCTGCGCAAACCTCAAGGGGGCGACATCCGAAGCCGGCGTGCTGTTGCGCGCGGCCGAAAGCATTTCCGAGACCCGCGGCGATGGCGCTTCGTTCGCCACCGCCGGCGCAGCCGCCAGCAACAAAGCCGACGCGGCAAGGAACCGATACATAGCGTGACCTCCGTTTGCACTGGGAAGACACGATAGCAGCGCGGCATCCGCTCAGAAAGTGCCCCCGGCGAGCTCCCAATCACATGGCGGAAGGAAACATCGTCCGCAGAAGCTGCTCGCCGGCAGGGCAGCGGGACGCTGCAAGGCATTCCCTCAGTTGCCTTGCCCATCGCATCGCCGACTTTTGCATGGGCGATCGCCGGTCGTGCCTGCCGGGCGAGACCCCGGCGCCGGCGTGGCGCCGACTTCCGTGCACCGCAGCGAGATCGCGGCCGCCGTTCCGGCCGCGCGCCGCGTCTTTCCCGCCTTTGAGTGTCGCGGTCGATTGGCCGGAAGGAGCGGCCGCGTCAGACG
>JBAUOM010000380.1:0-1589 GCA_049579765.1 Xanthobacteraceae bacterium | reverse complement strand
CTCGATCGTCATGCCCGCGAAAGCGGGCGTCCAGTACCCGTAAGCCCAGGGAGCTCTGGAATACTGGATCACCCGCTCTCGCGGGTGATGACGGCTGAGGGCGAATGATTGCCGGCGACTCCTTCCCGAATGCCGCTGCCGCATATTGACGCTTGTTTCCAGCCGGCGAATTGGGCCACATGAGCCGCCATTGGGCCGTGTCCCCAAGCGTTGCGGCCGGGCGGCGGTGGGACTGGAGAAGACGACATGCGACTGGGCTACTTCACCATGCCGGTTCATCCGATGCACCGGAACTGGGCGCAGACGCTGAAGGAGGACCGCGGGGCCATCATCCTCGCCGACAAGCTCGGGTTTCACGACGCCTTCATGGGCGAGCACCTCACCGACGCTTGCGAGAACATCACCAACAGCATGATGTTCCACGCCTCGCTGATCCCGGAGACGAAGCAGATCAAGCTCGCCACCGGCACCTCCAACCTCTCCCACATGCACCCCGTGCTGATCGCGGTGCAGGCGGCGATGTTCGATCATCTGGCGGAGGGCCGCTTCATCCTGGGCGTGAGCCCCGGCGCGCTGACCACCGACGCGGAGGCGCTCGGCATCCTGGATCAGGATCGCAACAAGCTGTTCGCCGAGGCGATCGACGTCATCCTCGCCATCTGGGAGCGCGATCCGCCCTACGACATCGCCTTTGCCGACAACCGCTACAAGGTCTCGACCGCGCGCACCATGACGCTCGATCTCGGTGTCGGCATCATGGGCAAGCCCTATCAGCAGCCGCGGCCCGAGATCGTCGGCACCGTCGTGGCGCCGTTCTCGCCCGGCGTCGTGCTCATGGGCAAGCGCGACTTTCACCCGCTCTCGGCCAATTTCCTGCTGTCGAAGCACCTCAAGTCGCACTGGCAGAATTACTGCAAGGGCAAGGCCGAGGCGGGCATGGAAGCGAACGTCGCTGACTGGCGGGTGGCGCGCGCGGTCTGCGTGCTCGACGACGACAAGCTCGCCGCGCGCTACGGGCGCGACGACGAGAACAGCCCCTATCGCTTCTATTATTCGCAGATGCGCGCCAAGATGAAGCGCGGCAACCGGCTCTACGTGTTCAAGGCCTACAAGGACCAGCCCGACGAGGAGATCACCCACGATTGGGTCATGGACCACTGCGTGATCCACGGCGGCGTCAGCAAGGTGGTCGACCAGATCCTGGCGCTGCGCGATGAGATCGGCGATTTCGGCGAGCTGGTCTATGCCGGCATGGACTGGGTCGAGCCGGCGCTCAACAAGCGCTCGATGCAGCTGATGGCCGAGGAGGTCATGCCGCGCGTCAATGCCGCAATCGGCAAGTCCGCCGCGGCGGCGTGAGGCATCCGATCTCGAGCCCGTATCGACCGCTCGCGCCGCGCCCGGCGTGCGATTTCATGACTACTTAGTCAACTACGCTATTGACTACGTATCGCGTCTGTGCTAGATGGCCTCATCCTCGCTCATCGAGGGGCGTCTCCGGAGACGATCCTGAAGGCGGAGCGGGGAGTGGCGTCCCGGCCGCGGCTCGTAAACCGTGCCCGGGAGGTTCGGGACCTTCGGCCGACCGG
>JBAUOM010000379.1:0-5565 GCA_049579765.1 Xanthobacteraceae bacterium | reverse complement strand
CACGTGGATCGCAGATGCGGGCCCAGCGGAAGCCACGACGATCCCGGGTGCGGGGTGCGCCGAGGCGCCGGCCGCGGGAGCGCCGTAGCGCGGGATCACCAGCCGCTGGCCGGGATAGATGGTCGCCGGCGGGGCGATGTTGTTGGCCTGGATGATGACGGAGGCCGGTACGCCGTGGCGCCGGGCGATGGCATCGATGGTATCGCCGGGACCCACCGTGATCGCCTTGCCGCCGTCCCAGCTCCAGCGGGAGTTGGAGGCGGGCTTGCGGACGACCGATCCGCTCCCGTTGGGCGCGCCTTTGCCGGCGGCGGGCCCGGGAGCCGCGGCGGCGAGCCTGTTTGTTGCGGGCTGGCTCTGTTGCGCCAGCGCGGGTTGCGACGGCAACGGCTGGCTTTCCACCCGGCTGACGGATGCAGGCTGGCCTTGCGCGACCGAGCCGGTCATTTCGGGGCGGCTGATGGCGGCGAACGGATTGTCATTGAACCGAGACGTATCGCTGCTGCAGGCCGCCACGCTGACGGTCATCAGCGCCAGCGCAGCAGCTCGCGGCCAACCTCGCGAGCGCACCATCTCGAGAACGCGGGACATCGCCACCCACTCGCACGCAATACACCCGGTCGAGTTAACACCTCGCGGGTAAATAAGGCTTTAAGCAATGGCAGTGCCCCGAGCCCGAAGTTCGCGCACACCGTGGGCAAGCGCGGTCGCGAACTTCGGGTTCAAAAGGGGCACTAGAATCTTGGAGTTGCTTGTGGTCCTTCGATTCCGGAATTCGTGTCTGAACGTGCTGCGAACGCTGGCGAACTTCGGAATCGGACCACTCGCGCCGCAACCTCGCCCGGTCGAAGACAAAACGGTTACAATTCGCGCGCCGTTCCCGGCAAAAGCGGCACGAACCGAACTCCGATCAGCGCCTCCTCCTTAATCCCCTGTTCACCCTTTGTGAGCTTGACCAGTTGCTGCGGACCGGCATGCGGCCCGAGCGGCAATACCATCACTCCGCCGTCGGCGAGCTCGCGCAGGAGCGCATCGGGCACGGTCTCGGCGGCGGCGGTGACGATGATGCGGTCGTAGGGCGCGCCGTCGGGCACGCCGGCGAGACCGTCGCCCACCCGCACATCGACATTGTCGTAGCCGAGCATCTGCAACCGCTGCCGCGCGGTTTCGGCCAGCGTCCGATAGCGCTCGACGCTGATGACCTCGCGCGCGAGCCGGGAGAGGACCGCGGCCTGGTATCCGGAGCCGGTGCCGACTTCGAGCACCCGATGGTCCGGCTGCACGTCGAGATGCTCGGTCATGAAGGCGACGACGTAGGGCTGGCTGATGGTCTGACCGCAGGCGATCGGCAGCGCCTGGTCGGCATAGGCGCTGTCGGCAAAGGGCGTTTCGACAAAATGCTCGCGCGGAACTTCATCCATGGCGCGCAGCACCGCCGGATCGCTGATCCCACGCTTGCGCAAGCCGAGCAGGAACTGCATGCGGCCGACGTTGTCGTCGCCAGGCGGTTGCTTGGGCACGCCGAGTCTCCCTTGGCGATCTTAGCCGAAAACTCGGCCCGGCCAGAGCGGGAGGCGAAAACGACGCCGATCCAAGCGCTTGCGGGAGCCAAACGCTTGCGGGGCGGCAGCCGAAGCCGGCCCCGACACGCCTTGACGGCGCGGGGCAAGACCGCTCTCATCGCATGGCTCCGAAACGAGGTCGCGCCCGGCCCGCGATCAGCCCGGCCGATATGGCCCCCCGGAGGCGGCAGGCGCCTCAACTTTGCCGCGGCGGGCTGGTTGGCTGCCCGCGCTCGGACGTGCCGATTCCATCGGAGGACGAACGATGACCTCAGCCACGCAGGCGCAGCCCGCGACGCCGGCCAAGCGGATCCTCGTAGTCGAGGACGAGCTCATGATCCGCATGCTGCTCGAGGACATGCTGAACGAGCTTGGTTACACCGTCGCCGCCGAGGCCGCGCACATCGACGAGGCGCTGGAAGCAACCAAGAGCGCCGATTTCGATCTTGCCATCCTCGACGTCAACCTCGACGGCCAACCCGTCTCCCCGGTGGCCGATGCCCTCGTCGCGCGCGGCACGCCGTTCGTCTTCGCCACCGGCTACGGCGAGCGCGGCCTGCCCGAGCTCTATCGCGACCGGCCGACCCTGAAAAAGCCGTTCCAGCTGGAAGGGCTCAAGCACATGCTGGAGAGCGCGCTGAGCAGACAACGGAATTGAGGCGCGTCCCGCCCCGTTCCGCGTTGTCATCACCCGCGAAGGTCAAAGCGGACGATCCGGTCACCACTGACGTCGCTTTCAATCGCGCGAGTGCCCGGTTTGCCGGCGCCTCGCTTGCGCGGCTTATGACGCCAGCTTCTCAGTCGAACAGCTCCGCCAGCTTGGTCATGAACGGCTCGTCGGTCATATCGAGGCGCAGCGGCGTGACCGCGATGCGATTGTCCGCGAGCGCGGAAAAATCGCTGCCGTCCGCCGGCGGCTGGTTCCGCATGCGCACATAGGCGATCCAGTAATAGTTGTTGCCGCGGCCGTCCTGGCGCGCGTCGATGTTCAAACGCTCCTGCCGGTTGCGGCCCTGGTTCGTCACTGCGATGCCTTTGACCTCGCCGGGCGGACAGTCCGGAAAGTTGATGTTGACGAGCACGTCACGCGGAATTCCTGCCTCGAGGACGCGCCGGATGATGTCGGGCCCGAAGCGGACGGCGGTTTCCCAATGCGGCGGGCGGCCGCTGCGCGACTTGTAGGCCTGCGACAGCGACAGCGAAGGGATGCCGAGGATGGTTCCCTCCAACGCTCCGGCCACGGTGCCGGAATAGATCACGTCCTCGCCCGCGTTGCGGCCGCGGTTGACGCCGGAGAGCACGAGGTCGGGCGGCCGGTCCTTGATGACGTGGCGGGCGCCCATGATCACGCAGTCCGTGGGCGTGCCCTTGACCGCGAAGCGGCGCTCGCCGACTTCGCGCAGGCGCAGCGGATCGTTGAGCGAGAGCGAGTGCGAGACGCCCGACTGGTCGAATTCCGGCGCGAGCACCCAGACGTCCTCGGACAGCGCGCGCCCGATCTCGTAGCAGACATCGAGACCCTCGGAGTGGATGCCGTCGTCGTTGGTGACCAGGATGCGCATGGGCTACCTGGCGTGCTCGATGGTCTTGAGCCCGCCCATGTAGCCCTGCAGCACGTCCGGCACCGCGATCGACCCATCCTGCTGCTGGTAAGTCTCCATGACGGCGATGAGCGCGCGGCCGACCGCCACGCCCGAGCCGTTGAGCGTATGGACGTAGCGGGGCTGGCGGCTCTCCTTTCCGCGGTAGCGCGCGTTCATGCGCCGCGCCTGGAACTCGCCGCACAGCGAGCAGGAGGAGATCTCGCGATACATGTTCTGCCCAGGCAGCCAGACCTCGATGTCGTAGGTCTTCTGCGCGGCGAAGCCCATGTCGCCGGTGCACAGCGTCACCACGCGGTAATGCAGGTCCAGCCGGCGTAAGACTTCTTCCGCGCAGGCGAGCATGCGCTCGTGCTCGTCCCTGCTCTGCTCGGACGTGGTGATGGAGACGAGCTCGACCTTGGTGAACTGGTGCTGGCGGATCATCCCGCGCGTATCCTTGCCCGCCGCCCCGGCTTCGGCGCGGAAGCACGGCGTGCAGGCGGTGAACCGCATGGGCAGCGCGGCCTCGTCGACGATGGATTCGCGCACGAGGTTGGTCAGCGGCACCTCAGCTGTCGGAATCAAGCCCAATCGCGATAGCTTGTATTGGTCAGCTAGACGGGCACGAGCGTATGCCCGAAGAGAGTAATCAACTATGTGATCTCTCGGCTCATCATCGTGCTTTGCATCAATATATGCCTCAAGCGCTCCGATAAGATTCTTGTTGCCGGTAGACTTTGCATACCTCCTTTCTTCCTCGTCTCCATCCCAGAAATCCTTCAAAGCGCTTGCCTGGCTCGTAACTTCGAGTTCGCTTATCCTATCTACAAAGAACTGATCTGCTTCAAATTTTGGGAGCTGCGCCGTACCAAACATCGCGTCGTCGCGCACCAGCAGCGGAGGGCTCACTTCGGTGTAGCCGTGCTCGTTCGTGTGCAGGTCGAGCATGAATTGCGCGAGCGCGCGCTCGAGCCGCGCGAGGCCGCTTCTGAGCACGACGAAGCGGGCGCCCGAAAGTTTCGCGGCGGTCTCGAAATCCATCTGGCCGAGCCCCTCGCCGAGATCGAAATGCTGCCGGGGCGTAAAGCCGTAATTGCGCTTGGCTCCGAAATGGTGGTGCTCGACATTACCGCTCGCGTCGGCGCCGTCCGGCACCTCGTCGAGCGGCAGATTGGGAATCCATGCGAGCGCGTGATCGAGCTCCTGCGAGATTTTCTTCTCCTCCGCCTCCAGCGCCGGAATCTCGGCTTTCAGGCGGGCGACCTCGGCCATGAGCGCCTGCGCCGCCGCTTCTTCGTTGCTCTTCTTGGCGGCGCCGATCTCCCGCGACGCCGCGTTGCGCCGGGCGAGCGCGGCCTCGGCCTTCTGGATGGCGGCGCGACGGCGCTCGTCGATTTCGATCAGCCGCTTTGCCTCGCCCGGGAGCCCGCGCCGCGCCAGCCCCCGGTCGAAGGCCTCGGGATTGTCGCGAATCCATTTGATGTCGTGCATAGGCGGCAGCCCGGCGGGGAATCGGCGCCTTGTTATAGCAGCGCCGGCGGCGCGGTCTCACCCTCCCCGCAAGGGAGGACGGCGAGAGCTGCGGCCAGCGGCGCTCCTCTTCATTGCATGAGCGAAACTCATTCCGCCGGCTTGGCGGCGGCGTCGGCGGCTTCCTTGGCCTTGTCGGCGGCGGCCCGCTTCTCCACCAGCCGCACCGACCAGATCGAGCCTTCGTAGAGCAGCATGAGCGGCAGGGCGAGCGAAAGCTGGCTGAGCACGTCGGGCGGGGTGAGGACGGCGGCGATGACGAAGGCGCCGACGATAAAGTAGCGCCGCTTCGTCTTGAGCTGATCGGAGGTGATGATGCCGACGCGCCCGAGCAGGGTCAGGATCACCGGCAGCTGAAACGCGATGCCGAACGCGAGGATGAGCCCCATCATCAGCGAGAGATACTCGCCGACCTTGGGCAACAGCACGATCTCCGCCGTCTCGGCGCCCGGGCTCTGCTGCATGCCGAGGGAAAACCGCACCAGCATCGGCATCACAACGAAATATACGACGGCCGAGCCGATCGCGAAGAAGATCGGCGTCGCGATGAGATATGGCAGAAATGCCTGCCGCTCGTTGCGGTAAAGGCCGGGCGCGACGAACATGTAGATCTGGGCGGCGACCACCGGAAACGACAGGAATGCGGCGCCGAACATCGCGAGCTTGAGCTGGGTGATGAAGTATTCGAGCAGCGCCGTGTAGATGAATTTGGAGTTCTCGGGTCCCGCCACGAGCACGAACGGCCACACCAGCACGTTGTAGATCTGCTTGGCGAAGAAGAAGCAGCAGACGAACATCACCGCGAATGCCGCGACCGCCTTGATCAGCCGCGAGCGCAGCTCGATCAGGTGCTCCATCAGCGGCGCCTTGGTGGCCTCGATCTCCTTCTC
>JBAUOM010000378.1:0-3626 GCA_049579765.1 Xanthobacteraceae bacterium | reverse complement strand
GGTGTCGCGCCCGGTCGGCCGAAGGTCCCGAACCTCCCGGGCACGGTTTACGAGCCGCGGCCGGCACGCCACTCCCCGCTCCGCCTTCAGGATCGTCTCCGGAGACGCCCCTCGATGAGCGGGGATGGCGAATCTCTAGCACGGCTTCTATTTGTAGTCAACAGATATATTCATAACGTAGTCGAAATGAATCGCGCGACGGCCGCCGCCTCACAGCCGATAGCCGAAGACGTCGCAACCGGTGCGCGCCTCGATGTGGCGCTCGAAGCAATACTTGAGTTCGGGTTCGTCGAGCCGCGGCCGCTCGAGCGTCTGCTTGCTCAGCCTGCCCGCCGATCGCCCCGCCCCGCCGAGAATTACGGCGCGGTGCTCAGCCGGCGCACGTTCGTGGCGGAAATCGCCTCGGTGGCCTCGTCGAGGACGATGCGCTCGACGGTATAGCCGACGTCGCGGCCATAGAAGACGTTGGTGATGTTGGGCACGGGGACGACGACGAAGCGGCCGGCATGGGCCGAGAGCGCCGCCTCGATGCGCTGCTTGACGGCGAAAAACGGCAGCGGGCTCTTCTCGTCGATCCCGTGAGTGTCACGCACGGCGATGCAGACCTGTCCGACGCGACGGAGCCCCTCCTCGATCAGGCGCTGATGCCCGGGGTGAAACGGCTGATAGCGCCCGAGAAACAGGGCCGTGGGCTTCTGCGGGTCGAAGGTCGGACGCAATCTGGCGAGCGCCTGCTCGGCCCAGTATTGCGGCGCGCCCTCGGCGTCGACGCGAAGGTCGCAGTGCGCGGGCGCGACGAAAAGCCGGTTGGTGTCCTCGAAGCGGCCCGCGCTGATGCGGTCGACCCAGATCGTGAACGCCGCGCCGAAGGCCGAGCGCGTCTCCTCGGTCGGGCAGATGAAGTCGGCGATCACGGTGCCGCCGGCCTCCACCACCCGGTCGCACATCCATCCCATGCGGCGGGCGTGCTCCACCCGGTCGGCATGGCTGTAACCGAGGTCGCGCGAGAGGTTCGTGCGCACCGCGTCGGCATTGAACACCACGGCGTTGAGCAGCGGGGCGAGCGCGGTCGCGAGCGTGGTCTTGCCCGCACCGGGCAGGCCCATGATGAGAATCTTGCGCATCGACGACCTTTCGCGGACCTTCGGCCCTTGGCGCCGCGGGGCGCTGCACATAGTTCGCCGAGGTGCGAGAGAATCGCTCCTCGGCAAGAGCTGTTAATGGATACGGTCGAGCCCTGCAACCTCCGCGACCGCGGGGCCAGCGTTGCGCCGCGGGCTCATGCCAACCTTCGTGCTGATCGACGCTCTGGCAGCGGAGCCCGGTCTGCTCCCTCTCCATGGATGCAGAGGGAGCCGGCCGAGACCGCGGCAGTTTCGGCGGCTCGCCCCCCGTGAGCCGGATTTCGTAGGCGCCAGTATCAGAAGAAGGCCAGCGTGCGGATTTCGATGCTCTCGCGCGGCCGCGCATTGACCGGCGAGGTCGGGTCCTCGAAGGCGGTATGGGCGGACCAGCGGGCACGGCCGTCCTTGGCGGAGTCGAACACCTTGAACACCAGCGCCTCCTCGCGGCGCATGCGCGGCAGCCAGTACCAGCGGTGGCGAGGATTGTAGGTGATGGCGTAGGTCTGGCCGATGCGGTTGGGATAGCGGCGCTCGTTCACCACGAGGTCGTCGAACGCGATGCTGCGGGCGTCGCAGATGGCGAGCGGAAAGCTTTCGACCGGATGGCGGATCGGCCGCCACACCTGCACGATGGCGAAGCGGCGCTCGAGCAGCTCGTCGGCCTCCTGCGGGAGCAGATCGCGCACGCGCTGCGGGCCCGACCACTCGGTATAGTCGTTGTGCACGCGGCGCACGACTTCGCGGATCTTGCGCGCCTCGCGCAGCTCCTCGTCAGCGGTGCGCAGCGTATGGTCGAACACCACCACGCGCGAGGCCCCGCTCTCGGCCTTCACCAGCGCTTCCATCTCGGGGTAGTAGACCCGGCGCACCTCCGCCTCGTCGAAGAAATCGGCAACCTCGGTGTCGTGGCGGACGAACCGGAAGCCCTCGCGATCGAGCGCAAACGGCTCGCCGTGCAGCCGGGCATTGTGGATGGTGACGCGGCGGGGATCCACGGTGCCGCCGGTGCGCACATCGCTCCCACCAGGCCCCGCGGTCTCGGTGAACAGCTTCTCGCCGTTGTCGAGGATGTAGTTGACCGTGGCCTCGATGGACTCGCTCGTCGTCTCCCGCTCGATGACCGCAACCATGGGACCTCCTTGGCGCTCGCCTGCCCTGGTCCGCGCGCCTCGCGGCGGACCGGCGCCAGATATAGGTCCGCGACGGCGACGAAACAATCGACATGCCATGCGGGCCGGGTCCGGCATGCCGAGGCCGCAGAGCTACAAATCGACGCGCGGAGAGGGCATGCGAAAGATGCTGCTTGAAGCCGAGAATGCGGAATGTTCTTCTAGCGAAATGGGCCTGGCGCAGGATATTTCCGCAACGTTGCAGCCGCTTGCCTTCGCACCCGCAAATTGGAGGAATCGCCAATGACCGACTACAAGTACGAGTTCGTGAAGGTCAGGGTCCACGACGGCATCGCCTGGGCGGCGCTCAACCGGCCCGAGAAGCGCAACGCCATGTCGCCTGCGCTTCACTACGAGATGGACGACGCGCTGGCGCGCCTCGAGGTCGACGACGACGTCAAGGTCGTGGTCGTCACCGGCGAGGGCGGCAATTTCAGCGCCGGACAGGACCTCAAGAAATTCTTTCGCGAGCTGGAAAAAGACCCCGGGGAGCGCAAGAAGGCCGCCGCCGCCGCCAATCGCTGGCGTTGGGAGCGCATCTACAACTACGACAAGCCCACCATCGCGATGGTCCACGGCTACTGCGTCGGCGGCGCGTTCATGCAGTTGTTGGCGTGCGATTTCGCGATCGCGGCCGAAAACGCGACCTTCTCGCTGTCGGAGGTGAACTGGGGAATCCTGCCGGGCGCGCTCGTCTCGAAGGTGGTCGCCGACATGGTGCTGCCGCGTCACGCACTCTATTACGCCTGCCTCGGCGAGCCGTTCGACGGCAAGGAGGCCGCGCGCATCGGCATGGTGAACTATGCGGTTCCGCCCGAGAAGCTCGAGGCCGCCACCATCGAGCTGGCCGAGAAGCTGATGAAGAAGAGCGCGGCCGTGCTGCGCGCGACCAAGCAGGCGATCCGGCACGTGCGTACCATGGACGTGGCGCAGGCCTACGACTACCTCGCCGAGAAGGGCAAGGCCATCAAGGTCGCCGACAAGGAGGATTCCTACAATACCGGGCTGCGGCAGTTCCTCGACGAGAAGGCCTACAAGCCGACCTTCGAGCCGTTCAAGCTCGGAACGATGCTCACCGACCAGCGCGCGAAACCGGCCGCGAAGCGATAGCGCGCCGCGTCCATGTTCGAATTCCGCCTCATCCTGAGGAGCGTCGCACCCGATCTCGGGTTTACCCGAGATCGGGCACTAAAAGTTGCGTAACTCGGCAATAGCCGACCCACGGTGCCGCTCATGCTTCGAGACGCCGCGCACCCGAGCTCGGGTGCGCGGCTCCTCAGCATGAGGGCGAGAGAGAGGAGTTCGTTGCAATGATCCGAAGAATGTTGGTCGG
>JBAUOM010000377.1:0-10024 GCA_049579765.1 Xanthobacteraceae bacterium | reverse complement strand
GGGCGGAGCGCGCCGCGCTCCTCGCCTTGCCGAACACGGTGCGCCTGGCGCTCGGTCCCCGCATTCTGCGGGCCGATACCGCCGCGGTCGCGGCGCTCGCGTTGGTGGGAGCGGTGCTGGGGGATTGGCGCTAGGCGCAGCGCCGCGCGCGGCCGCGACGCGTTGCGTTAAGCGCTTTCCCGGTTTGCCGTCGAATTCACCCCGCAAGCGTGCTAAATCGCCGCCGCCACAAGCCTTAATGGATCGTCACCGACCGCGCCATGCCGAGTGCAACTCGCCTCACGACGAGCGCCCCGCCCGATGCGCGGGCCGAAGCTCTGCTCGCATCGTTCGAGCGCGCGGGCTATGCGCGGATCGCACCGGCGATCCTGCAGCCGGCCGAGCCGTTCCTCGATCTCTCCGGGGAGGACATCCGCAGGCGCATGTACCTCACCGCCGATCCGCAGGGACTCGAGCTGTGCCTGCGCCCCGATCTCACCATCCCGGTCTCGCGCCACTATCTCGCCTCGCCGGCGGCGGGCAAGCCGCAGGGGTTCTGCTATCTCGGTCCGGTCTTCCGCCATCGTGACGCGGGCGCGAGCGAGTTCCTGCAGGCCGGCATCGAATCCTTTGCCCGGGCCGACACCGCCGCGGCGGACGCGGAAATGCTCGCGCTCGGGCTCGACGCCACCGCGCATTACGGCCTCGAGGCCGCCGACATCCGCATGGGCGACGTCGCGCTGTTTTCGGCGCTGATCGACGCGCTCGACCTCGCGCCTGGCTGGAAGCGGCGCCTGATCAAGGATTTCAATCACAAGACATCGCTCGCGCACGATCTCGACCGGCTCACCATCGCCGCCTCGCCGGCGCGGCCGGAATATCAAGGCGTGCTTGCCGCGCTCGCCGGATCCGACCCGAAGGCGGCGCACGCGCTGGTCACCGATCTGCTCTCGATCGCCGGGATCACCGCCGTCGGCGGACGCTCGGTGGGCGAGATTGCCGACCGCTTTCTCGAGCAGGCGGCGCTCGGCGCGCAGACCTCGCTGCCGCGCGAAACCCGCACACTGATCGAGAAATTCCTCGCCATCCGCGGCGATCCCGACGAGGCCGCGGCCGATTTGCGTGCCTTCGCGCGCGACGCCAACATCGCGCTCGATGCCGCGCTCGATCTGTTTGAAAGCCGCACGGGCTTCCTCGCCGCGCGCGGCGTCGATGTCGGGCGCGTCCGGTTTTCGACCGCCTTCGGCCGCGGCCTCGACTACTACACCGGCTTCGTGTTCGAGCTGCATGATCCCGCCGCACAGGCGGCCGACCAGCTGGTGGCAGGAGGCCGTTACGACGGACTGCTCACGCGGCTCGGCAGCGCCCGCGCCATCGCCGCGGTGGGATTTGCGGTCTGGATCGAGCGGCTCGCGGCGCTACGGAACCGATCATGAGCGCGCCGTTCGTGATCGCGGTGCCGGCCAAAGGCCGGCTGCAGGCGAACGCCGAGGCCTTCTTCGCGCGCGCCGGACTGGAACTCGTCAAGCCGCGCGGGATGCGCGACTACCGCGGCACGATCGTCGACCTGCCCGGCGTCGAGGTGGCCTATCTCTCGGCTGCCGAAGTGGTCGACCTGCTGGCGCAGGGCGCGGTGCATCTCGGTGTGACCGGCGAGGATCTGGTGCGCGAGAAGATCCCCGACGCGGACGAGCAGCTCGTACTCATCGACGGCCTCGGCTTCGGCCATGCCAACGTGGTGGTGGCGGTGCCGCAGGCGTGGATCGACGTCCACGGCATGGCCGATCTCGACGACGTCGCGACCGCGTTCCGCCTTAAGCACGAGCGCAAGATGCGGCTTGCGACCAAGTACGTGAATCTGACGCGCAACTTCTTTTCCGCGCACGGCGTCACCGACTACCGTATCGTGGAAAGCGCGGGCGCGACCGAGGGCGCGCCCGCGGCCGGCACCGCCGAGCTCATCGTCGACATCACGACGACGGGGGCGACCCTCGCCGCCAATGCGCTAAAGGTGATCGACGACGGCGTGATCCTGCGCTCGCAGGCCAACCTCGTTGCAGCCCGCGCCGCCCACTGGGGCACGACCGAGCGCGAGACCGCGCGCGTGGTGCTCGACCGCATCGCGGCGCAGACGCGCGCGCGCGGCTTTCGCGAGGTTCGCACGCGCTTTGCCGGCTGCGATGAGACGTTGCTGGCCGAGGCCAAGCAGCGCTTCGGCGTCGAAGCCCCCTTGGGCGGACCGACCTCCTCGGGCATGCTCACGCTGCACTGCCCGCCCAAGAACGTCCATGGGCTGGCAACGCTGCTGCGCGCCAAGGGGGCCGAGAACGTCGTGGTCGCCGATCTCGGCTACGTTTTTTCGCGGGCCAATCCGCTCTACGCCAAGCTGGAGGCCGCACTGACCTGACGGGAAGTGAGCGGCGGACGGCGGCCATCGCGAACGCGGTATCAGCCCTGGAACTCCAGGATGTCGAATCCGACGTGGCGGTCGATCAGGTAAATGAGGCCGCGCTCGTCGAGCGCCACATCGTTGCTCTGCGGCGCAGGCCGGCCTGCCACGGGCTCCGGGATGAAGTGGCCGATCTCGCGCGGATTCGCCGGATCGGCGATGTCGACGATGCGCAGGCCACCGCCGAACCAGACGGCATGAACGATGGTACCGGCCATACGTTCGCAGAACTGGTGCGCGCCGAAGCGCGCCCCGCCCACGCGGCTGAACGGCGAATCGAGCTCGCTCACCTGAAACTGCGCGAGCGGCCTGATCGCGGCGAGGTCGCTGACGTCGAAGGTCAACACGCAGGCATGCGCGCGCCCGCGCCGCGCCTCTTCCTCGCTCGCGCTCTGCGCCTGGTCTTCCTCGTCGATCGCGAGCGCGATGCGCCGACCACGGATGCGCCCCGCCACCGGCATCACGGTATGGGTCGGCTCGGGAAACAGCGGATGGTAGTTGTAGCTCGCGGCGCTCTTCGGATGGGCGAGGTCGGACACGTCCACGACCCAGAAGCCCCCGTGCCAGCAGCTCGCCCACATCTCGTCGCCGAAGCGCAGCGCATGATGCAGCCGATGGCGGCGGCCGGACCAGGTCGGCGTCTCGCCGCCCTCGACGTGCTGCCCGGGCATCCACCAGCGCGAGATCTCCCGCGGCCGCAGCGGATCGGCGAGATCGTAGATGACGAGGATGTTTCCGACATAGCCGGCCATCTCGGTGGAGATGTAGGCGTAGCGCTCGTCCATGTCGAAACGGTGCACGCCGATCCCGCCGGTCTTCTGGTAGCAGATCGGCTCGGGCTTCGTCGGGTCGGAAACGTCGTAGATCTTGAAGCCGCCGCTGTGATAGCCGCGTTGCTCGAACGCTTCGAGCATGACGAGGTCGTCCTCGGTCACGTTCATCCTGGCGGCGATCTCCGCCGGCGTCGGCGCGCGCCCGAGCTCTTCGCTCAAGCTGCGGCGCACCGCCGGCAACTGCTCGGCGCGGCGACCGATCCTGCTCATGTTGCGCTCGTGATTGACGATCATGATGTCGCCCGCGACGCGCACCTTGTGGCTGTGTGAGTCATGATCGTCGAGCGTGACGGTGGCAACCACGCGCGGCTGGCGCGGATCGGAAATGTCGACGACCGACGTGCCGAGATGATGCTGGTTCGGAATGTGCCCGACATAAGCGTGCGAGCCGGCGACGGTGACCTGGCCGCCGCCCGGCAGATCGAGGTGGCCGAGGCGGCGGACCTTGTGGGCGAGCGCGCAAGTCGGCCGATCGATCGTGTTCATGCGAAGAACTCCGGTGGCTAGCGAGCCACAGGGTGGGCAAAATCGCATGCCCGAGCAACGGCAATTTCCACGCGGCGCGGGCGATTTTGCCCATTGCGCACGCGCAGCGCGCCCTCTTGATGAAATCGGGAAACGCGCAACGCCCATCCCACGGAATGCCCGCGCGCCTTGGCGGGCCTGACGATCCGGATGCTCAATCGAGCTTGGCGCCCGACGCCTTGATGATCGCGGTCCATTTTGGAATCTCGGATTTGATATAGGCCGCGAAGTCATCCGGTGTGCCGCCGATGATGTCGACGCCGAGATCGCCGAGCGATTTCTTGACGCCCGGATCGGCCAAGGCGGCCGCGAGCGCGCGGTTGAGGGTGACAACGATCTCCCCTGGCGTGCGCGCCGGCACGACCAGGCCGTGCCACGTGGTGGCGTCGAAATTCTTGAGACCGAGCTCGTCGATGGTGGGAATGTCGGGCAGCACCGCCGTGCGCTTGAGCGTGGCGACCGCCAGCGCCCTCACCTTGCCGTCGCGGATATGCGGCACCACCGAAGAGGCGGTGGCGAACATCATCTGCACGTGGCCGGCGATCACATCCTGCAGGGCCGGCGCCGCGCCCTTGTAGGGCACGTGGACGATGTCGATCCCGGCCTCGGCCTTGAACAGCTCGCCGGCGAGGTGCGCGGCGAGGCCGTGGCCGGAGGAGGCGAAATTCAGCTTGCCGGGATTGGCCTTGGCGAGCGCGATCAGCTCGGCCATCGTCCTGGCCGGCACCGCAGGGTTCACCACCAGGATGTTGGCCTGCGATCCGATCAGCCCGACCGGGGCGAAGTCCGCGGCGGGATCGAAGTTGATCTTCTTGTAAAGCGCGGCGTTGGTGGCGAGGATGGCGTTGTTGCCGGCGAGCAGCGTGTAGCCATCGGGCGCGGCATGGGCGACGCCCTCGGCCGCGACGTTGCCGCCGGCGCCGGGCCGGTTGTCGATCACGACCGGCTGCCCCAGCATCTGCTCGAGTTTCCTGCCGAGTAGGCGTGCGAGCACGTCGCTCGCCCCGCCCGGCGGAAACGCCACAACCAGGGCAACGGGCCGCGTCGGATAGTCCGTCGCGGCGGCCGCCGGCAGGGCCCACGCGAGCAGTGCAAGGCCAGCAAGCGCGCACAGGGCCTTTCGCGGCATCGGCCTCCCCCTCGCTACACGAATTGCACCGCGATGCCCCCGAGCGCGCCGAAATCGGCGTGCAGGGTATCGCCCTTCTGCGCGAACACCACCCGCGTGAACGAGCCCGCGAGGACCAGATGGCCGGGCTCGAGCGCGACGCCGTGGCTTCCCAGCTTGTTGGCCAGCCACGCCACGCCGAGCGCGGGATGGCCGAGCACGCCGGCGGCGACGCCGGTCTCCTCGATTTCGGAATTGCGGTACATGATGCCGCCGACCCAGCGCAGGTCGATGTCGAGCGGCGCCACCGGGCGGCCGCCGACCACGATGCCGGCGGCCGCGCCGTTGTCGGCCACGGTGTCGAAGATCTTGCGCGGGTCCTGCAGCCGCGCATCGACGATCTCGATCGCGGGAATCACGTATTCGGTCGCTCGCAACACCTCCGCGAGGCCCACGCCCGGGCCTTTCAGCGACTTGCCCATGACGAAGGCCAGCTCGATCTCCACCCGCGGCCGGCAATAGTTCTCGTGCGGAATCTTGGCCCCGTCGGCGATCATCATGTGGTCGAGCAGGTGACCGTAGTCGGGCTCGTCGATCTGGGAGGAGCGCTGCATCGCCTTCGAAGTCAGGCCGACCTTGTGACCGATGAGCTTCGCGCCGGCGGCGATCTTGCGCTTGGCCACTTCGGTCGAGATCGCGTAGGAGTCCTCGAGCGTGATGTCGGGCCAGGCCTTGGAGAGTTGCACCGCCTGTTTGCGCTCTTTTTCCGCGCTCATGAGAATGTCGGCGGCTTTTTTGCGGTCGGCATCGGATAGCATGACGGCTCCTCTGGCGGACGGATCGCTGACGGCAGTCTAGCGCGAAACGACGCCATGCCTAGTTTTCATCGGCGTTGAACGCCAAGCGATCCAGCAAGCCCCCGCCCGGCGGAGCGGACGCTCACCGGCCCCGCTTGCCGGGTCGGTTCTTCTGGATGATGGCGACGATGATCAGCCCGAATGTGACCAGCCGTGCCAGATAGAACAGCGGTTCCGCCTCATTCGACACGTGGCCGAGCCCGAGCACCGACCGCGTGGCGGCATCGAGGCCGAACGCCACCGCGAACAGCAGGAAGAAGCTGTCGCCGGTCTGCCGCCAGAAACGCAAAAAGAAGAGCGTCGCCACGAACGAGGACATGGCGACCGCCCCCATCAGCACGGAGGTGACCTGGTCCATCATTCGGTCTTCCAAATCAGGCCGTAGAGCAGCACGGCCATTGCCAAAAGCGCAACGGCCGTGCGCCAAGTCGACAGGTCGACTTGGGGAAACACCAACTTGTCGAGCACCAGCAGCAGATTGTTGAGAGTGAGGCCCGCGAAACAGATGCCGCTCCAGAGCAGCAGCTGGTATTTCCCGCGCCGGTAGCCCTGCAGCAGAAGGTATGTGCACAACGCGGCGGTGAGCGCGCAGAGGCCGTAGATGATCGCCGCCATGCTAGCGATCCTTCCTGAACTTGAAGGCGTCGGCAAACTCGCGGATCCGGCGGGGCTTCGCGTGGATCATGTTGGTCACCGGGATGAGATGCCGGGAATAGACGCTTGCCAGCCGATCGACTTTTTGCCTTGCCTCGGGCGCACACTCGTAACGGTACACTCCGTCCTTGCAGACTAGCAATCCGTCCGCGCAGAGACGTGCGAGCACCTCCGCGATCTCACTCTCGGTGGTGTAGAGGCGCTTTGCCGTGCGGGCCGCGTCCCAGTGTCCGTTCGGATTCGCCCGCAGCAGCAGCAGCGCCTCCAACTGGGCGACGGAATCGATGTGCTTGTGGATGAAATCCCGGACTTCGTCCGGAACGAGATCATCCGCCATGTTCGGCCTCTGGACCGCTTGCCGATACGTGCGGCGCCGTCTTCGCGGCGCCCACGAAATCCGTCATCTGCTCTGCACCAATCTTGCCGGCCGCCGTCGAGGGCCGGCCGGCATCGTACTTCGTCCGTGCGTCGCCATCTCGAGGATCTCGCGCCGCTTCCTCAGCTGAGCGGCGTCGAGCAGCATTTGCGCCGCCCAGCGATGGACGTTGCGTGCGCGCACGATGTCGCGCATCACCTGCATGCGGGCGCGTTGCTCGGCCTCCGGCATGAACAGCGCGCGATGAATGACCTCGCTCATCGCCTGCGTGTCGTAAGGATTCACGATCAGCGCCTCCGACAGCTCGCGCGACGCCCCGGCAAAATTGGAAAGGATCAACACTCCCTGCTCGTCGTCGCGCGCCGCAACGAATTCCTTTGCGACCAGATTCATGCCGTCGTGCAGGCTGGAGACGATGCATATGTCGGCTGCCCGGAACAACTCGAAGACCTGCTCGGGTTCATAGTGCCGGACGACGAGCATGATCGGCGGGTGGGCTGCATCGGCGTAGCGGGCGTTGATCTCGTCGGCGAGAGCGTGAGCCTCCGTTTGCAGGTCGCGGTATGTAGAGAGCTTGCTGCGCGTCGGCGCCGCGACCTGGACGAACACGAAGCGCCCCTTCCATTCCGGATGATTCGTAAGCAAGCGATCGACCGACCTCATACGATCGAGGATACCCTTCGTGTAGTCGAAGCGTTCGATGCCGACGGCGAGGCGAACATCGCTCGGCAGCCCCAGGCGCGCCCGCACCGCGGCGCGACAATCGCGAGCCGGCTTCTGGCCGGCAAGCGCGGCGGGCGGCCACTCGATCGAGATCGGATACGGCCGCACGAAGGTTTCGTGGCCTCCGACCGTGATCGAGGCGTGCTCACGGTCGATGCGGCTCTCGATGAAGCGGTCGACGGTATCGATGAAGTTGTTGCAATGGAACTGGGTGTGGAACCCCAGCACGGTGCTGCCGAGCAGTCCGTCGATGATCTCCTCTTTCCAGGGGCAGATGCCGAACGATTCCGAGTTCGGCCAGGGAATGTGCCAGAAGGCGATGATGGTGGCGCCAGGCAACCGCTCCCGGATCATCGCCGGCAGCAGCGCGAAATGATAGTCCTGGACCATGATGATCGGGTCCGGACGCGTCGCTTCGTCGAGGACCGCCTCGGCGAAGCGAGCGTTCACCGCGCGATATCGATCCCAATCGGACTGCCGAAACGTCGGCCGCACGAAGGCGATGTGGCAAAGCGGCCACAGACCTTCGTTGGCGAAGCCGTAATAGTAGCCATCCTGCTCCTCGTCCGAGAGCCAGACGCGGCGCAGCGTGTAGGCCGGCGCATCGGGGGGCACGCGAATACGGTCGCGGGCGTCGACCACTTCGCGGTCGGCGCTGCCGCTGCCGTGCGCGATCCAGGTGCCGCCGCAGGCACGCATGACCGGCTGGATCGCCGCGACCAGACCGCTGGCCGGCGTTTGCACGGAGACGCCGTCGGCGGTCCGATTGTGGATATAGGGCTCTCGATTGGAGACCACGATGATCTCGGTGTCGGGCAGGTGATTGGCGAGCGCGAGCCGGAGCGTCTCCGGATTCCAGTCGGCGTGGGCTGCATCGAGCGAGCGGCGACTGTCGTCGAGTTGACGGAACAGATGCCGTATTTCCTTGGCCAGGATCGAGCCGTCGGGCGGCGCTTCGATGTCGCGCCGTCCCGTCCTGACCTCGTCGATCGCCCTGCGCACGGACTGCAGCCAGCCGCGCATGACCAAGAGTGCGATGACCGATGCCAGGGCCGCGCCGACAAGCGTGACGGTGGCGAGCGCGATCATGACCGACGTTCGCGCTTGTACCCCGCGCCGTTGAGCGAAGGTCAGGTCGTGAAGCAGTACGAGATGCCCGTTCGTCGTTCCGGCGGTGATCGGGAACGATCCGACGATGGTGGGAAGACCTGCCGTTTCGATGGTGGAAAAGCTATCGCGATTCGATCGCGCGACCTTCTGACAGGAGAAGTCCGCGGGCATCAGTTTGCTGTGATAGAGCAGGACGCCATCGCTGCTGCAGAAGCCGACCGCACGCAGGCGTTCGTCGAGCGCGAGCCGCTCGAACAGGTTGTCGATCTGGGTGGTCGCGTTCGAGCCGATCAGATTCGCCAGCTCGTCGCGCACCGAATTGAATACGAGGACGGAACGCAGCTCGACATCGCGTCGCGACCACTGTTCGACGAAAGTCGTGGCGAACGGCGAGATCGCGACCACTGCGGCAGCCGCGCCAAGTATCGCCCCGACCCCATAGGGGATCAACAAACGCAAAGGCGCCCCCACAATCGGCAAGTGATCGATTCGCGTCCGCAGAGCATTGTGAACATTCGCAGCGGCCCATTCATACTCGACGATGCCCGAAGCGGGATGCGTCTTTTTTTAGCATCGGGCAACTGATTTCGAGGCCGTGGACGATAGCGCGAAAGAAACCAATCCGCTCGGCCGCGCATTCGTTTCCGCGACAGATCGCCACACGATGCGGATCGCTCCGGTGCGCCGGCGCAACAGCAGGATCGTCTCGTCGGTCATAGCGCACTCCTGTTTCGGGACGGCGCTCGCGCGCATGGCTTCGGAGCCCCGGCATTCAACACCGTCATCGGCGCGTTCACCAGGGCCCGAAGCCAACGGTCGCAACAACGGAAAAGGCCGTGCTCGAGGCCTGCGAACGCGCCTCGCCAAGCCTCTCGATGGTGCTCGATTCTTGGGGTTCCGCACCCTGCGCTAAGCCGAAGAGGCGCGATCCGGCTTGCCCGCAGGCCCCTTGCGATCCGCGGCCACGCGCAAGGTCATCTCCTTGCGGCGCGTGAGCATCGGCCTCGTCATCTCGCGGTACGCGGCGAGCACCTCGGCCGGCGCAGAATCGGGCGAGCCGGCGGCAAACGGCGGCCGTGGATCATATTCCATGCCGAGCTGGATACGTTCGGCCGTGGCCCGATCGGTGAGTTCCTCGGCCACCACCAAGCCGAAATCGATGCCGGCGGTGACGCCGCCGCAGGTGATCCGGTTGCGATCGACGCATACGCGCGTCTTGGCGGGAATGGCGCCGAAATACTCAAGATTATCCATCGACGTCCAATGCGTCGTGGCCCGGTAGCCGTGCAGCAATCCGGCCGCTCCCAGCATCAGCGCGCCGGTGCAGACCGACGTCACATAGCGCGCCCGCTCACCCTCCCGCCGCACGAAATCGAGGATCTCGCGATCCTCCATGAGGTCGATCTGCCC
>JBAUOM010000376.1:0-5364 GCA_049579765.1 Xanthobacteraceae bacterium | reverse complement strand
TCTTGACGAGCCGCGACCAGTCGGTCCGGTAGGCGCGGGCCTTGAGCCCGAGATCCTTGGCGCACCGGAGCATCTCCGGTGCGCCGATCTTGGCGGTTCCAAGCCGATGCCTGATCTGTTCGCGATCAGCCGCAACGCCTTGGAAATGCAGCAACGTGACGAGGGCCTCGACCCCCGGATCGGCAGGGCTCGCGCTGTCGCTTGCAGTGCTCACCTCGCGCTCTCCGGGGCCACGTGGGGTCACGCGTGCGGCTGCGTCAGCAACGGCGGCTGGCTCAACGGCTGATCCGGGATCGGCGACCCGACGTGGCCATCGCCCGCGGTGACGAAGCTCGATGCCATGAACTGGCCGAGCAGAGCGAGATTCGCGGCGTGCGAGCCGTCGGCCGCCGCCACGGTGCCGGTGCCATTGCTGCTCATCGGGGCGACGGTGGGGGATTGAATGACGATGTTGTTGCCGGGCCCGCCATCGAGCACGTCCTGCCCGCCGCCGCCGATCAGCACGTCGTCTCCCGCTCCGCCGCTCAGGATGTCGGCGCCCGCGCTGCCGATCAGGACGTCGTCGCCGTCGCCGCCATCGGCGGTGAGCAGCATTCCCGTCAGCCCGGACGCCTGGATCACGTCGTCGCCGCCGAGGCCATTGATGACGATGCGATCGTTCGCCTCGAAGTTGGAGATCGTCACCTCGGCGGCCAGGCCCGACACCGTGACCACGCCGTTGTTGTTGGTGACCGTGATCGCGTCGTCGCCATTGGTCGCGTTGAGGACGATCGTATCGGCCTGACCGTCGCCGCCGCCACCGGTGGCGCCCAGATCGATCCTGACCTTGCCGACGTCGGTCTTGGACAGGTCGCTGACCGTGATGGTGTCGGCGCCGCCCAATGTGTGGAGATCGATCGTCTCGATGTTATCGAGATCCATCGTGATGTTGGCGACGTCGCGGGCGAGCCGGGCGTGCCCGCCATTGGCCGAGATGTCGATGTTCTCGTTGATGTTGGCGCCGTTGAACAGGAGCGTGTCGGCGCCCGCCTGCCCGTCGACGGTATCGCTGCCGTCGCCCGGGTTCCACACGAACGTATCGTTGCCCGCCCCGAGGCGGGCCGTATCGCTGCCTTGCCCGCCAATGACGAGGTCATCGCCCTGGCTGCCAGCGATGATGTCATCGCCGGCGCCGCCGTTGATCGTAAGGTTGACCTGGCCGGCCTTGAGCGTGGAGGCGTTGATGGTGTCGTTGCCGGCAAGCCCGTTGACCGTAAGCGAGTCGAGGGCGCCCTCGGTCCCGGCGAGCGTCACCTTCGCCGCCAGTCCGTTGACGACCACCGATGCCCCGCCGCTGGCGACGTTGACGTGGTCGTCGCCGGCGGTGCCGTTGACAATCACGGTGTCGGGCGCTCCGTCGCCCTGGCCGCTCCCTGCCGGCGCTGACAAGTCGATGGCGACCTGTGTCACGTCGGTTCCGGTGAGGTCGTTGACCACGATGGTGTCGGCGCCGCCTGCGGCGGTGAGCTGGATGTGCTCGACCTGGTTGAGGTCCATGACGATGTTGCCGACGTCGCGGGACAGCCTCGCCCGCTGGCCGTTGGCCGAGACGTCGATGTTCTCGTTGATGTTGGCCCCGTTGAACACGAGCGTATCGGTGCCGTCCTGGCCCTCGACCGTGTCGCTGCCGTCGCCGGGATTCCAGATGAACGTGTCGTTGCCGTTGCCGAGCAGGGCCATGTCGTTGCCGCGGCCGCCGGTCACGATGTCCTTGCCGTCACCGCCGAGCAAAAGGTCGGCGCCCTGGCTTCCGACGATGGAGTCGTTGCCGGCGCCGCCGTCGATGGTGAGCTTGATCCAATCGGCATTGAGCGGCGAAGCATTGATGGTATCGTCGCCGCCGAGGCCGTTGACGACCAAGGTGTCGTTGTCGGGATCAGCGCCGTCGATCGTCACCTGCTCGGCCAGTCCGCTGACGAAGACCCTGGCGACGTCGCTGTTGGTGAGGCTGATCAGGTCGCTGCGGGACGTACCATTGACGGTCACGGTGTCCGGCTGACCGTCCCCGATACCGCTCCCGGACATGCCGGCCAAGTCGATCGCAACCTCCGTCACGTTGGTGCCGGTCAGGTCGTTGACCACGATGTTGTCGGCACCGCCCAAGGCGCCGAGCTGGATCTGCTCGATTCCGTCGAGGTTCATGGTGATGTTGGCGACGTCGCGGGTGAGGCTCACCCGTCCATGATTGGCCGAGATGCTGATGCTCTCGTTCACGTTGGCGCCGTTGAACACCAGCGTGTCGGTGCCGTCCTGGCCGTCGACGACGTCGCTGCCGTCGCCCGGGTTCCAGATGAAGGTGTCGTTGCCGGCGCCGAGCTGGGCGGTGTCGTTGCCGCGGCCGCCGATGACGAGATCATCGCCGTCGCCGCCGATCAGGATGTCGTTCCCGTCGCCGCCGGTGATCCTGTCGTTACCCGCGCCGCCGTCGAGCGTGAGCTGGATGAGGCTGGCGAGGCCGTTTCCGGCGGTGATGATGTCGTCGCCGCCATTGGCGTTGAGGACGAGTTTCTCGGTGGTCCCGATGTCGAGGAAGAACGGGGCGGGATCGACACGGTCGAAGCGCACGCGCCCGCCATTGGCCGTGATGGTGAACGTTTCGGCCCCGTTGCCGCCATTGACCTCGGCGGTGTCGGTGCCGTCGCCGCCCTCGAACAGGTCGCTGTCGTCACCCGGGTTCCAGATCATGCGGTCGTTGCCGGCTCCGCCGAAGACCTGGTCGTTACCATCGCCGCCGGTCAGCACGTCGTTGCCGTCGCCGCCGAACAGCAGGTCGTTGCCGCCTTTGCCGAGGAGGGTGTCATTGCCGCTTTGCCCGAACAGCTGATCGGCGCCCGAACCGCCGGTCAGCACGTCGTTGCCCGTGCCGCCGAACAGATGGGCGGCAGGCAGCGCGCCGTTGGCTTCGTCGAGCGTGATGGTGTCGTTGCCGCCCTGGCCGAAAACGTCGATCTCGGCGGTATTGGCGACGGTCGGCTGGCCGCCATCGACGGATACGGCGCCGCCGTTCACGAGAATTTGCCCCGCCGCGTTGCGGCTGGTCGTGATGGTGTTGTCGAGATTGTCGCCGAACTCCGAGAGCAACGCGGCACCTGGGGAAAAGGTCGCCTTGATAGCCATGGTCTTTGATCCTCACGAGGATTTGGCCGCGGCGCGGATGCGCGTTGGCTGTGAATGGGGGCGAATGGGGCGCGTCAGCGCAGGGCCGGATGCTTAGCCGCGCAACGGATGACAGGCCTGACGGCGAGCTCTAGACGGTCCTGAATTTTCCTGATGGTTTTCTGGGCTTTTTCTGCGAGTGGTATTGCGCCACTGCCGCCGGCTCCGTGGCGAAGCCGCCGCCCGCTTCCAAGCCGTTCACCGATGTCGAGATCACGCGCGCGTGACTTGACGGTCCGGCTTGGCGGCACGGCCGTCGCTCTTTGCCGATTGTTTGCGCTTGATTGTTGGCCGACGCGAGCGGCGTTCCGCACACTATCGCAATCGGCGTCGTGATCGCGGCTGCTGTGGAGGCGGCACCTCCTCGATCACCTCGTAATGTCGGGCGCGGGGGTCGAAATCGGTCAGCGCGGCGACGGCGCCCGGCTCAACCACCGCCTTCTCGACGTCGAGACCGGCAAAGGCGCGGATCGCGTCAATAGACTGCCAGCGCGTCAGCACGAAGAACTCCATCTTGCCGCCGATCTGGCGCCGGGCGAGCTGCGCGCCGGCGAATCCCGTGAGACGACGCAGCTCGGGGACGACCTGCTCACGAAAATGCTTCGGGTAAGCCTCTGCCGCTGCAGGGTCGGCGCGTCCGCGCCACTCACGAACGATCATCCGGGCGCCTCTCGATCATGGCAGACATGGGGCACGATTTTGATCCGCATCCGCGAGCGCGTCGAGCAGATGGGCATATGGCCAATATCTGCACGATCTGCGCGTGCTCGAGCTCGCCGGCGTGACATCGTTTTTCCGCCCAAATCATAGGTAGGATAGGGTGCTGTGAAGGGGAGCGCGTCATACGCGCGGGGCGAGGCAATTCGCCCGGGGATCTGGGGACAAGCCAACTTGACACGACGATACCGGTCAGCACTCGTTGCTGCACTCGCCTGCGCGAGTGTGTTTGCCATCTCCGTCGCGGCCGAGACCGCGGCCGCCCGCAGCGGAGCCAAGAGCTCGCACAGCGCGGCCGCCAAAACCGTGAAGCACAAGAAGGTTGCCGCGCGCAAGTCCAAGGATAAATCGACCTCTGCCAAGTCCACGGTGCCGCAGATACCGCTGGCGCAGGGGCCGACGCCGCAAACGCCCGACGTGGAGATCGCGCTGGTCAGGAGCGCAATCGACGCGTTGCGCCACGGCGGCGCCAGCAAAGCCACCAGCGTCGCGGCCGCCATCTCGGACCCGGCGGCGCGCAGGCTCGTCGAATGGCTCATCTTGCGCAGCGACCACAGCGGCGCCGACAGCAAGCGCTACCTCGCCTTCATCGCCGCCAATCCGCATTGGCCGAGCCTCGCCATGTTCCGCCGCCGCGCCGAGGCGATGCTGTGGATCGAGAATCCGAAGCCGGAGCAGGTGCTGAGCTTCTTCAACGGCTCGCCGCCGCTGTCGGCGGTGGGCCGTCTGGTGCTGGCGCGCGCGCTGCTCGCGCAGGGCGACACCGAAGGCGCCGGCGCGCTGGTGCGCGAGGCGTGGCGCAACGACTCGATCTCCGCCGACCTCGAGAAGTACGTGCTCGAGCGTTATTCCGGATTCCTGAGCCGCGCCGATCACAAGGCGCGCATGGAGGAGAGACTTTTCGCGACAGACCACGAAGCCGCGCTGCGGGTCGCGCGCCGGCTTGGCGCCGCCGACCTCGCGATCGCGCAGGCGCGCATCGCGATCAACCGCAAGGCCGGCAACGCGAAGAAACTGCTCGACGCCGTGCCGGCGGACGCGCGCAACGACCCCGGCTATCTCTTCGCGCGCGTGCATCTTCTGCGCCATGACGACAAGATCGCCGAAGCCGCGCGGGTCCTGCTGGCCGCCCCGCACGACCTCGCCCAGATCCAGGAGGGCGAGGAATGGTGGGTCGAGCGGCGGATCATGTCGCGCAAGCTGCTCGATCTCGGCGACGCCCGCTCCGCCTATCAGGTGGTGGCGGACGCGGCCGAGCCGACCAAGGAAAACTCCCGGGTCGAGCGCCACTTCATGGCGGGCTGGATCGCGTTGCGCTATCTCGATGACCCGGCCACGGCGGCGCCGCACTTTGCCCGCATCCAGGAGGTCAGCAGCCATCCAACGTCGCTGGCGCGGTCGCATTACTGGCTCGGACGCACGGCGGAAGCTCTTCATCGGCCGGACCAGGCG
>JBAUOM010000375.1:0-3588 GCA_049579765.1 Xanthobacteraceae bacterium | reverse complement strand
CATCTCGGGCGTGCGCAAGAGGCACGCGCGGCATGGGCGGAGCTTCTCAAGGTGAATCCGGACTTCTCGCTGATGCAGCGCGCGCGCGTGCTGCCGTACAAGGATGCCGGTGATTTTCAGCGCATCGCCGAGGGTCTGGCCAAGGCTGGGTTGCCGTAGCGCGCACTGCCATCGACACGGACGTCGTTTCGGCCGCCGTTCCGCGCCGCGCGCTCAAGCCAATTGCCGGTGCTCGCGAAACCAGCGCTCCGCACCGGGGTGGAGCGGCACATCCATCGGCGTGCTGTCGCTCTCGCGCACCATGTGCAGAGCGCTCCCCTCGGTCCCCTGCTCCCAGGGAATCTCCGCTTCGCGTGCGGCAAGCGCGCCGCAGATGTCGTAGGCGGCCTGCGCGGGCAGCGACGCGCTCGCATAGATCGGCCAGCCGCTGAAATCGAGCGTGTCGACATCCCGGGCCAGGCGCGGGAAGCGGGCTTTCGGAAGCGCGACTTTCCGCCATCCGAGCCGCCCCATGGCATCGAACTCGCTCGCCTCGAGCTCGATCGGCGCGAGACCGGCGGCCAGGGCCTCGTCGAGCCACACCTTGATGCCCTCGTCGAACACCGCATCGATCTCGCCGCGGCCGAGCGGCTGGAGGCGGCGGACGTCGGCCGGGCCGCCGCACAGCACGAGGCGCCCGCCCCAGGTTTCGATGTCCTTGAGCGTAAAGCCGTGCAGCGCGAAGGCCTGATCGATCAGGACGATCGTCGAATGGGTGGGATCCTCGCGCACCGAGACACGCAGCGGATAGCGTTTCGCCTTGATGTCCGCGAGCGAGCGGATCCCCGTCCGCGGGTGGATCATGAACACGAAGCGGTCCCAGCTCGGATAGACCGCGACGATGCGGACGGGAAGCGGGGTGCTGAACAAGCCGACCCCGCGATAGGCCTGCGTGAGCAGAGCCGAGGGATTGACGAAGGCGAGGTCGACGCCGCCCCCTTTCGCAACCTCCTCGGCGAGTATGGCGGAGCCGGTGGCAAGGCTCAGCCACGGCCGGAACGCCGCGCCGGAGCCGCTGCCGACGGTGATGACCATGTCGCGATTGCCGCCGTAGGGCGTCGCCGGATTGCCCGCGAGGTGAAGGCCGATCTCCCACAGCGTCTTGGCGCGAACGAAGTTTGCGCCGCGCGGTAACGGTTCCATGCCGAGCGTCTCCTTGCCGTCAATACGCGCGCACTATGCCACGGCCGCCCGCGTCGGCGGCCGACTTTCCGGATCGGCGATGCCGGCGAGGAAAACTCCTCTCAGGCGGCCTCGCGCAGGTGGAGCGCCAGCACGATCCAGGCGCCGCCGTAGAAGATCAACTCGATGCCGACGAACAGGCCGATCACCCACAGTCCGGACACCGGCCATTGCGCCAGCACCAGGACGCCGAGCACCAAGGTGATCAGGCCATTGAGCGCGTGCCAGCCCCAGTCCGGCAGGGAGACCACGAACGGAGTGACCAATTGGAATATGCCGGCCACCAGGAAGAACGCGCCCATCAGCAGGGTCAGGATTTCGGCCGTGACCACCGGCCGCCACACGATCAGCGCTCCGACGACCCCGAACAGGATCGCGCCGATCCAATGTTGGAACAACCCGGCCCATTTGCCGACCATGATGGCTTGCACGATCTCGATGCCGGCCGCGATCACCAGCAGCCATCCGAAAAACAGCATGGAGACCACCGTGGCCGCCACCGAGCGCACGACCGCGAGGATCCCGAGCAGCACCAGGCCGACGCCGAAGGCCAGGAACCATCCCCAGTTGTGGACGATCTCCGCGGGAATTCTGACATCCAGAACCTGGATCTCGGTCATCGGGTGTTCCTCCTCTCGCAAAGGGGCGCGAAGTCCCCCGTCCCGGTCGGAAAAGCCCGAACGCGGAGCATGCGCACGCCGGCTTCGTGCACTCCCGGTCGACCGCTCCGGCATGTCGAAGCGCGGGGCGAATTGCGGACCGGGGCCCTCGGCCTCCGCGACTCATGCTGGTTCGGGCGCGACCGGTTGCGAGCAATGTACCGGCCGGCGGTGCGTTGCAAGGGGGTTTCCGTCGATCCCGTCGCCACGCTCTCGCGTGTTGCACTACGGGTGGTGCCGGGGTCAGTGCGCGTTCGCAGCGCGCGCGGCACGTTCCGCCGCCAGCATCTCCTCGGCGCGGGTCTTGTCTTCCAGCAGCCGGCCGCTCGCGAGCTGAAGGAAATAGAATCCGAATTGCGGGTTCTCGAAATAGAGCGCCCGCAATTCGTCATAGGGCAGGGTCAGCACCTGGCCGCTCTCGACGCATTCGACTGATTGCGTCCTGTGATAGCCCTGGGTCAACAACCCCAGCTCGCCGAAAATTTGACCGGGCTGAAGCTCGTTGTCCAACTCGACCACCCGATATTTGCCGTTGGCGATCAGGAACATCTCGTCGGCGGCATCGCCTTTGTGAAACAGAATGTCGCCCTTGCGATATTTTCGCCGTTTCATGTAGGGCCGCAGCCAATCCATCGACAGGTCCGTTCCCACCGCGGCGCGCACCTTCTTGATGAGGTCCAACATCTGATAAAGGCGAAACGAGTGCACCGGCAGCAGCAGCGCATAGAGCAGTATCGCCGGGAGCGAGCGCGACAGTATCGACGCCCCCAACAAACACACGGCGCTCACCAGGCTCGTGATCCGCAATGGAATCACGGTCTTCATCGACATCGACACCACGTAGAACAGTGCCCCGGTGGCGCCCAGCATGTTCGACAATGTGACGAAGCTCAGCAAGTAGTCCACGGTCCATCCATCGTTCATCCTCGGTCTCCGGCCTGGCATCCAGCGACGGAGAGCGAGTTTACCAGAGCCCGAGCCGGCCTGCCTCGCCGGCCTGCCTGGTCGGGCGAGACAGGCGGTCGACGGCGCGATCGCATGAAAACGTCCGGCGCCCGCGCTATCATCGGATCATGGTTGCAGCTGCTCGCGATGTGGTGGCGATCATCGGCGGCGGCCCGGCAGGGCTGGCGGCGGCAGCGACGCTCAAGCCGCTCGGATTGCGTGTGCGGGTGCTCGAAAAAACCCACTCGGTCGGCGCGCGTTGGCGCGGCCACTACGATCGACTGCACCTGCACACGACGCGGCGGATGTCGGCGCTGCCCGGCCTGGAAATCCCGCGGGACTACGGCCGCTGGGTCTCGCGCGACGACTTCGCCCGCTACCAGGAACACTACGTCGAGCGTCACGGCCTCGCGCTCGAGCTCGCAACAGCGGTCGAGCGCGTCGACCGCACCGATGACGGCTGGCGCTTGAGCATCTCCAAGGGCGCCGACAAGGATGCCGTCGACGCGCGCTGGGTCATCGTGGGTGCCGGCTACAACAACGTCGCTTTCGTCCCGTCGTGGCCGGGGCGCGATCGGTTCACTGCCGAGCTCACGCACTCGCAGCACTATCGCGACGGCGCGCGCTACAAAGGCCGGCGGGTCTTGGTCGTCGGCACCGGCAACAGCGGCGCCGAGATCGCGACCGATCTCGCCGATCACGGGGCGCAGGTGTGGTGGTCGTTCCGAACGCCGCCGACCATCCTGCCGCGCTCGGTTCTCGG
>JBAUOM010000374.1:0-2014 GCA_049579765.1 Xanthobacteraceae bacterium | reverse complement strand
CTCGATCTCGAGCGCCGCCTGCGCGCCGTGCAACCGCTCAAGCCGCGCAAGGCCGACCGCATGCACGTTTTGAACCTGACCGGCGAGATGGTGGGCTACGTTTGGTCGATCAACGGCGTCGCCTGGAACAAGACCGTGCCGCCGCTACCCGTCGCCGAGGGCGAGCGCGTCGAGCTTGTCTTCGTCAACAAGACGCCGATGCCGCATCCGATGCACCTGCACGGGCACGAGTTCCAAGTAGTGGAGATCGACGGCCAGCGTTTTGCCGGCGCGGTGCGCGACACCGTGCTTGTGCCGCCCGCGACCCGCGTCGTGGTCGCCTTCGACGCCAACAATCCGGGACTGTGGGCGCTGCACTGCCACCTGCTCTACCACCTCGACGCCGGCATGTTCACGACTTTGAAATACGTGTGAAGCGCGTCGGCGCGTCGACGACCTTTGCCATCGCGGAGACGATCAAGCGCGGGCCAAGCCGCCGTAACGCCGCTGCTGGAACCGCGTCGATTTCCTCGGCTCGGTCGCCAGCGATGCGTTGCTCCCGTATCGCCCCGCTCGACCTTCCGACCGTCTGCTCATGCGGCACTGGCGGCGTAACGATTTGAGGCAGCCGGCCGGCCGCAGTTGAAGAATAATCGACGGCGGACATTGTGTCGCAATCACCGATATGCGGGATCGGAAAAGCTATATTGGCGCCGTAGGAACGAGGTCTCGGCGAGTGGCGGTCGTTGGCGCCTCGTCCGGCAGAAAACTCAAAATCCAACCGGGAGTGAACAGAGCGACAAACAAGCCAAGGGAGGAAGTCATGAAATTGATGAGATTTACCGCGGTTGCGGCCCTCTCCGCTCCGCTGATCCTCAACTCTCTTACGACCCCGGCTGCTGCACAGATGGTCGGCATCGGCAGCACGAAATCGTCGGTCGTTGCCCAGATGACCGCCGTGATCTCCAAGGTGGTATCCGAGCATGCGGGACTGCAAATGCGGACGCAGGCAATGGGCGGTACGCAGCAATACATCCCGATCGTCAATGCCGGTCAGCTCGAATTTGGCGTCGGCAACATGTACCAGACCGCGCAGGCCTATGCCGGCATCGGGCTCTCGCAGGGTCACAAATACGACAACCTGCGTCTGGTAGCGACCTTGATGCCGTTTCGGACCGGCCTCATCGTCGCCGACAAAAGCAATATCCACAAGATCGAAGACCTCAGGGGCAAGCGCGTCCCCTACGGCTTCAATGCGGCGCCGCTATTCCAGAACTTCTTCGAAGCCTTTCTCGCCAATGGCGGGCTGACCTATGCAGACGTGGAGCACCTCCCAGCCATCGGTTTGCGGCCCATGTGGGAGTTGTTCATGCAAGGCAAGGTGGACGTGGTCATCTCGGCCGCCGGCGGTGGCCCCAACAAGGAGATGAACGCCAAAATCGACGGCGGCGTTCGATACCTCAACTTCGACACTACCGGGTCGAATGCGAAGAAAGCGCTCGATATGCTGACCAACACCTACTACGCCAAGATCGCTCCATCGCCGGCGTTTCCCGCCGTCAGATCGGCCGGCTACATCCTCGGCTACGATTTCGCGCTGTGGACCAACAAGAACGTGCCGGACGACGTTGTCATGAAGGTAGCCAAGGCCCTCTACGAACATGCCGACGAGCTGAGATCGTCGAGTCCGGTGTGGCAGATGTGGGAGCCAAGGCAAATGGCCAAAGACCAAGGACAGATCCCATATCATCCGGGAGCGATCGCCTATTACAAGACGCTCGGCCTGCTGACGAATTGAGCTGGAAGAATGTGGCTCAGCCCGCGCCGGGCTAGTTCGGCGCGGGCGGTAGGATGATCAAAGTCTTGATTTGACTGGTGGAGCCAAGGGGAGTCGAACCCCTGACCTCTTGAATGCCATTCAAGCGCTCTCCCAACTGAGCTATGGCCCCACGCGGGACGCGATGTCGGGACGATCGCGTCCGAACCTCAGATATGAATTGTAGCGAGCCGGCGGTATCCTGGCCAGCGCGCGGTC
>JBAUOM010000373.1:0-1982 GCA_049579765.1 Xanthobacteraceae bacterium | reverse complement strand
GCGTAGGCCAGCCAGCGTCTCGTCGAGATCGAGCCGCTTGCTCTCGAGCTCGCGGATGCGCTCGACGATTCGCTCGAGCCCGCGCCGGTACTGCGTCGCGCCGGTCGCGTCCGCCTTGTAGAGACTTAGGTACTCGCGGATAGCGTCGATCGAGAATCCGAGTCGGCGCAGCCGCTGAATCAGGATGAGGCGCGCCCGGTCTTGATAATTGAAGACGCGGGTGCGGCCCACGCGCGCCGGCGCGATCAGCCCGCTCTCCTCGTAGAAACGAATGCCCTGCGAGGTGAGCGAAAACTCCCTGGCGAGCTCGGCAACGCTGTAGAACCGGGAACGATCGGAAGGCGCTGAATCACTCATGCGCGGACTGTGGAGCTTGCGTAGAGTAAAGTCAACTTGAGTAGGCGTCGGGCCGGGGAAACTTGCTAGGCAAACCGTGCTGTTCAGCCTGAAATGTCATTTCGTCTATGCATTTCGCCTTGCCGAACAGTCGCTTACCAAAGTCAAATTTATATGTCTAAAGTGTACTTGACACAGCGCAGCAAATGGTCTTTTAAAGGCACACGCAGAGACGCGCGGCGCCGGCAGGAAGCGGAAACAAGAAAAAAGCGCTCCCGTTGCCGTTGCCGTTGCCGTTGCCGTTGCCGTTGCCGTTGCCGTTGCAGTTGCCGTTGCCGTGGCCGCGAGGCGAGCCGAAGCAACGGATCGTGAAGTCGAGGATTGGCTATGAGTTATCGCGCTCCCACCCACGAGATGCTGTTCATGATGCGCCACGTCGGCGAGCTCGAGCGCGCAATCGACGACGGCACCTATCCGGACCTCTCCCTCGACGTGGTCGAGAATATTTTGCAGGAGGCGGCGCGCTTCTCCGCAGAAGTGCTGGCGCCGATCAACCGCCCCGGCGACCGCCATGGCGCGCAGCTGTGCGACGGCGCCGTCACCACCGCGCCGGGCTTCAAGGAGGCTTATCAGAGCTGGATCGGCGGCGGCTGGAACGCGCTCGCCGGGCCGGCCGCATACGGCGGACAGGACTTGCCGCTTCTACTCAATGCCGGCTGCTCCGAGATGTGGAACGGCGCCTGCCTCGCATTCGGCGTCGCTCCGCTATTGACCTTCGGCGGGGTGGAAGCACTCGCCGCGCACGGCAGCGAAGACCTCAAGCAGCTATACCTCGAAAAGCTCGTCGCCGGCGAGTGTACGGCGACGATGAATCTGACCGAGCCGCAGGCGGGCTCCGATCTCAGCGCCATCCGCACCCGCGCCGAGCCGTGCGGCGACGGCAGCTATCGCATCTCGGGGCAGAAGATCTTCATCAGCTACGGCGAACACGATCTCACTGACAACATCATCCATTTCGTTCTGGCGCGATTGCCCGACGCGCCGAGGGGCACGTGCGGAATCTCACTGTTCCTGGTGCCAAAAATCATGCCCGACGGCAGCCGCAACGACGTGCGCTGCTCAAGCCTCGAACACAAGCTCGGCATCCACGCGAGTCCAACTTGCACGATGATCTACGGCGACGGCGGCGGCGCACGCGGCTGGCTGCTCGGCGAGGAACATCGCGGACTCGCCTGCATGTTCACCATGATGAACAGCGCGCGCCTGTCGGTCGCGCTACAGGGCGTCGCCATCGCCGAGCGCGCCTGTCAGGACGCGGTAGCGTTTGCGCTCGAGCGCCGTCAAGGCGCAGTGCCTGCCCCCAACGGCAACGGCATGGCGCCGATCATCACGCACGCCGACGTGCGGCGGATGCTGGCGACAATGCGCGGCCTGACCAATGCCGCACGCGCGATCGCTTACGCGACCGCGGCCGCGATCGATCGCTCGCAGCGATGCCAAGACGCAACCGAGCGGCAGGCGGCGAGCGACCGCGCGGCGCTGTTGACCCCCGTCGCCAAGGCGTTTGCGACCGACATCGCGGTCGAGGTGGCTTCGCTCGGCATCCAGGTGCACGGTGGGATGGGCTTCATCGAGGAGACCGGCGC
>JBAUOM010000372.1:0-5644 GCA_049579765.1 Xanthobacteraceae bacterium | reverse complement strand
GTCTAGGGAAGCTTGACCACGGTCCTGCCGGTGATCGCAAGACCGTCGATCGCATTCAACCCGCCGCCTCCCGCGCGCGCAGATCGAGCCCGCGGCTGCGGCGGTCGAGACTTACCAGGTCAGGCGGTGCATGACGGCCTTGGGGACGACGTCCGCGGCCGCGAAGATGTTCGAAAGCGCAAGGATGTCCGGGTCGTGACGGGCGCCGAGCTCCTCGGCGTGGATGCCGGCGGTCACGAACAGGCTGTCGATGCCCAACGCCGCGGCGCCCTTGAGGTCGGTGCGCACCGAGTCCCCGATCGCCAGCAGCCGGCGGTGCTCCACCGGTGCCCCGCGCGCGGCCTCGGCGACGGCCAGCGCCTGCTCGTAGATCGGCCGGTAGGGCTTGCCGGCATAGATCACCTCGCCGCCGGCGGCGGCATAAAGATCGGCGATCGCGCCGGCACAATAGACCAGCTGGTCGCCGCGCTCGACCACGATATCGGGATTGGCGCAGATCATCGGCAGCGCGCGCGCGCGCATGCGCTCGATCGGCTCGCGGTAGTCCTGCGGCGTCTCCACGGTGTCGTCGAACAGGCCCGAGCAGACCGCGTATTGGGCGTGTTCCAAGTCGGCGATCGGCGCGTCGAGCCCTTCGAACATCGGCAGGTCCCGCTCCGGCCCGATGTGGAACACGCGCTCCCCGGCGCGCGCGGCGATGAGCGCGCGGGCGACGTCGCCCGAGCTGACGATCGCGTCATAGGCGCTATGCGGCACCGCGAGCCGGTCGAGGATCTGGCGCACATTGGCGCCGGGGCGCGGCGCGTTGGTGATCAGCACCACCGTGCCGCCGCCGGCGCGGAAGCGCGTGAGCGCATCGCAGGCCTCGGGGGTCGCGGCGATGCCGTTGTGGACCACGCCCCAGACGTCGCTGAGCACGACGTCGTAGCCGCCGGCGAGCGCGGCGAAGTGGCGGGTGAAGGGGGGCGACACGACCGACATGAGGGCTCGGCAGACCGACGGCGAGTGACGGAGGATGGATGAGCAGCGCTCGAATGAGGCCCGCGGGCTCGTGTCGTCTTCGGTCGTCGCTCTCCCGATGTCAACCGCCGCCGATCCCGTGCAGATCCCCTTGGCCCTATCCCGCTGCGGCGTCCAGCCGCTATAACGCCATCGCTTCGAGCCCCGAAACTTTGCAACGAAGGCCGCCTCCGCACCGATGCCGGGATTGATCGCCACCATCGAGCGCCGTCCGCAGACGGCTTTCGCCGCGTTCCTGGCGCTGCATGTCGTGGTCTGGACGGCGCTGCCCTCGCTGCTCTATCCCAATCTGCCGCTCGACCTCATCGAGGCCCTGACCTATGGCCGCGAATGGCAGCTCGGCTACGACAAGCTGCCACCGCTCCCGTGGTGGCTGATCGAGCTGCTCCACCAGACGTTGGGGATCGAGGTCGCGTATTACGCGCTGGCGCAGATCGCGGTCGTCGCCGCCTTCGCCCTGGTGTGGTTGACCGCGCGCCCGCTCGTCGGCTCCGTCGGCGCGCTCGTCGCCGTCCTCATCCTCGACGGCTTGCACTACTTTCACTACACCGCCGCCAAGTTCAATCACGACGTGATCGAGCTGCCGCTGTGGGCGCTCGCCGGCTACGCCTTCCATTCGGGCTTGCGGCGTGGCCGCCTGCGCGATTGGGCGCTGCTCGGCCTCGCACTCGGTCTGGCGCTGTGGGCGAAGTATTTCGTGGTCGTGCTGGCCGCGCCGATGGCGCTTTTCCTGCTGTTCGACCGCGACGCACGTCGCGCGTTGCGGACGCCCGGTCCGTGGATCGCGCTCGCCATCGCATTGGCGGTGATGGCGCCGCACCTCCTTTGGCTGGTGCGCAACGACTTTCTTCCCTTCGCCTATGCCAGCGCGCGTGCGGCGCCGGTGCGCGGGCTGTTCGACCACGTCCTGCATCCGTTCATGTTCGCGGTCGGGCAGTTGGCGTTTCTGCTGCCGGCGCTCATCATCGCCGCCGCCTTGCTGTGGCCGCGGCCGAAATCCGACGCCAAATCGGATGTCACGGCCGACGCCTTCGACCGGCGGATCGTCACGCTCCTCGCCTTCGGCCCCTTCGCCACCACCGTCGCGCTGTCGGCGGCCTCGGGACGCGGCACCATCGCCATGTGGGGCTATCCGCTGTGGCTGTTCCTCGGGGTCTGGATCGTGCTCGTGGCCCGCATCGCGGTCGAGCCGGCGCGACTCGCCCGCGTGACGGCGTGCTGGGCGGTGGTGTTCGCGTTGTTCGCCGCCGTCTTCGCCGTCAACTACTCGGTGCTGCCCGCGTTCGATCACCGCTACCGCGCGGTGTTCTATCCGGGCGACCGGCTCGCCGCCGAGCTGGCGCGGCGCTTCCGCGCCGCCACCGGTCGGCCGCTCACCTACGTGATCGGCACCATGTGGGACGGCGGCAATGTCGCCCATTACGCGCGCGAGCAGCCGCGGGTCCTGATCGACGGCGATCCGCACCGCGCGCCGTGGATCGATCTCGGCGACCTGCGCAGCAAGGGCGCGGTGGTGGTGTGGACCGACGGCGATCCGACCGTCATGCCGGTGCGCCTGCGCGGCATCGCCGGCGACGCCCAGGTGCAGCCGCCGTTCACGCTGCCCTTCCGGCGCGGCGACCACGTGCTCACCGTGGGCTGGGCGATCCTGCGGCCACAGCCGGCCTTCGCGCGGGCCGATTGAGACCTATGCGGTGGCCCGGATCACGCGCGCGACCTTGGCGAAGATTTCGCCGATCTCGCGCTCGCTCACGATCAGCGGCGGGGTGAGCGCGATGGTCTCGCCGGTGACGCGGATCACCAGGTTCTCGTCGTTGAACGCCCTGACCATCGCGTCATAGGCGCGCTTGCCGACCTCGCCCGGGCGCGAGGCGAGGTCGATGCCGGCGGTGAGGCCGACGCAGCGGATGTCGAGCACGCCGGGCAGGCCCTTGAGCCCCATTGCCGCCTCGGCCCAGACCGGCTCGAGCTTGTTGGCGCGCTCGAACAATTGCTCCTCGCGGTAGAGGTCGAGCGTGGCGAGGCCGGCGGCGCAGGCGAGCGGATGGGCGGAATAGGTGTAGCCGTGGAAGAGCTCGACCACGTGCGCGGGCCCGCGCATGAAGGCATCGTAGATGCCCTTGCGCGCGAGCACGCCGCCCATCGGCACCGTGCCCGAGGTGATGCCCTTGGCGAAGGTGATCATGTCGGGGACGACGCCGTAGCGCTCGGCGGCGAAGGCATGCCCGAGGCGGCCGAAGCCGGTGATGACCTCGTCGAAAATCAAAAGGATGCCGTGCTTGTCGCAGATCGCGCGCAGCCGCGGCAGGTAGCCCTTCGGCGCCGGCAGCACGCCGGTCGAGCCCGCCATCGGCTCGACGATCACCGCTGCGATGGTCGCGGCATCGTGCAGCGCCACGATGCGCTCGAGCTCGTCGGCGAGATGCGCGCCCCAGTCCGGCTCACCCTTGCTGAAGGCCTGGTGCTCGCGGCTGTAGGTCGAGGGCAGGTGGTCGACGCCGGCGAGCAGCGAGCCGAAGAATTTGCGGTTGTTGACGATGCCGCCGACCGAGATGCCGCCGAAGCCGACGCCGTGGTAGCCGCGCTCGCGCCCGATCAGGCGGGTGCGCGCGCCTTCGCCGCGCAGGTGGTGATAGGCGAGCGCGATCTTGAGCGCGGTGTCGACCGCCTCCGAGCCGGAATTGCAGAAGAACACGTGGTCGAGGTCGCCGGGGGCGAGCGCGGCGGTGCGGCTCGCGAGCTCGAACGCCTTGGGATGGGCGAACTGGAAGGCCGGGGCGTAGTCGAGCTCGGCCGCCTGGTCGCGGATCGCTTGAACGATCGGATCGCGATTGTGGCCGGCATTGGTGCACCACATCCCGGCGGTGCCGTCGAGCACGGCGCGGCCGTCGGGGGTGTAGTAGTGCATGTCCTTGGCGCGCGCGATCAGGCGTGGCGCGGCCTTGAATGCGCGGTTGGGCGTGAACGGCAGCCAATAGGCTTCGAGATCGTTGGGAACGGCGGTCGCCCGCTGCGCTGATGCCGATGGCATGGATGCATCCTCTCCGAGTTCCCTTGCCGCGTCGCGAGGCGGCTGGTACCAACCGCGGGCCGCGACTATAGAGCACGAATGGCCGACAAATCCGACAAAACCAACAAGCTCAAGGCGCGCCTGCCGCGCGGGCTGGCCGACCGCGGTCCGGCGGAGATCGCCGCCACCCGGCGCATGCTCGAGACGATCCGCGGAGTCTACGAGCGCTATGGCTTCGAGCCGGTGGAGACGCCGGCGATCGAATATACCGACGCGCTCGGCAAGTTCCTGCCCGACCAGGATCGCCCGAACGAGGGCGTGTTCTCGTTCCGGGACGACGACGAGCAATGGCTCTCGCTGCGCTACGACCTCACCGCGCCGCTCGCGCGCTACGTCGCGGAGAATTTCGACGCGCTGCCCAAGCCCTATCGCAGCTACCGCGAGGGCTTGGTGTTCCGCAACGAGAAGCCCGGCCCCGGTCGCTTCCGCCAGTTCATGCAGTTCGACGCCGACACGGTGGGCTCGGCCTCGATGGCTGCCGATGCCGAGATCTGCATGATGGCGGCCGACACCATGGAGGCGCTCGGCATCCCGCGCGGCTCGTATGTCGTGAAGGTGAACAATCGCAAGGTGCTCGATGGAGTGTTGGAAGCCATCGGCCTTGGCGGTGAAGGAAATGATGAAAAACGACTCACCGTGTTCAGAGCAATAGATAAGCTCGATCGCCTCGGTGTTGATGGCGTGAGGCTTCTTCTAGGTCCGGGTCGAAAGGATAAGAGCGGGGATTTCACTAAGGGTGCCGGTTTAGGTGCAATCCAGATTGAAGGAATAGTTGAATACCTCACGGCTGTAGCCGGGGATCCTGAATCTTTGGACAAGCAGCTTTCTTTCATCGCGAAATCCAAAATTGGTCATTCAGGCATGCAAGAATTGGCGACAATGACGCAATACTTGGCGGCTGCTGGGTACGGTAAGAGCCAAGTCGTAGTCGATCCAACGGTGGTTCGCGGCCTAGAATACTACACCGGTCCGGTCTACGAAGTTGACCTGACGTTTCCGATTGAAGGCGACGACGGAAAGCCAATTCGCTTCGGCTCAGTCGGCGGCGGTGGACGCTACGACGGATTGATCGCGCGGTTTCGCGGCGAGCCGGTGCCGGCGACCGGATTCTCCATCGGCGTCTCGCGGCTGATGGCGGCGCTCCAACATCTCGGCAAGGTGGCGACCGAGCGCGAGCCGGGCCCGGTGGTGGTGACGGTGTTCGATCGCGATCGCATCGCCGACTACCAGCGAATGGTCGCCGCGCTCCGCAACGCCGGTATCCGCGCCGAGCTCTATCTCGGCGCGGGCAAGATGGGCCCACAGCTCAAATATGCCGACAAGCGCGCGGCGCCGTGCGTCGTAATTCAGGGCGGCGACGAGAAGGCGCGGCGCGAGGTGCAGATCAAGGACCTGATCGAAGGCGCCAAGGCCGCCGCGGCGATCGCCTCCAACCAGGAATGGCGCGAAAGCCGCCCGGCGCAATTCGCCGTGCCCGAGGAGAAGCTCGTCGACGCCGTGCGCGAGGTGCTGGCGCGCCACGGCGTGGCATGGCGTTGACGGTGCGATGAATAC
>JBAUOM010000371.1:0-10788 GCA_049579765.1 Xanthobacteraceae bacterium | reverse complement strand
GCCGAGGCTCATTCTGCTCGACGAGCCGGCCGCGGGCTGCAACGCCGTCGAGACCGCCGAAATCGCGTCGATCATCCGCCGCTTGACCGGCGACGGCATCACCGTCGTGCTGGTCGAGCACGACATGCGGCTGGTGATGAACGTCTCCGATCGCGTCCACGTGCTCGCCAACGGCCGTACCCTCGCCGAGGGCAGCGCGGCGCAGGTGCGCGCGAACGCGGCGGTGGTCGAAGCCTATCTCGGCATCGGCGGCGCGCTGGCGGCGCCCGGTGCGGGCGAGTGAGAACATCGGGAGCGGCGACTATCCCCGCGGCAGCCCGCACTCCCGCTTGGGCCGCCCTCCTCCCACCACCAGCGGCCGGCGCCGTTCCGGCTCGCCGGGCGCGACCCCCGTCTGGATGGGCCGAGCAGGAGAACTATTTTCTATTTTTGACATCAGATATACTTGCAAATAGTAGATAATTCTCGTCAACTCCAAAATTCGCGAGGCATTGATTGTCGTTGCGGCTCCGCCGGGCGGCGGCGCCGGCCCGCAAGCGCGACTTTTTTGCACTGCAGCGCCCCGGCCTCCTTGCGGCCGCGGGCGTCGCGCCCAATCTGCATGACTTCGGGAGTTGACGGGCACCAGGGGATTCGTGCTCGCCGGAGCGCAAAAAATTGGCCTTGTCGTGGGCCTCGTGTTGGAACCCGCAAGGGAGGTCGAACTATGTCCGAGATCCTGGCTGTGGGAACGGCGGCGCCCGATTTCGAGCTGCGGGTCACGCCCGACCAATGGCTCTCGCTCCGCGATCTGAAGGGAAAGCCGGTCGTGCTCGCGTTCTATCCGGCGGACTGGAGCCCGGTCTGCGCCGACCAGATGACATTGTACAATGAAATCCTGCCCGAGTTCCGCGAGCATGGCGCCGAGCTTCTGGGGATTTCGGTCGACGGCGTCTGGTGTCACGACGCTTTCGCCAAGGACCGCCGTCTGCATTTTCCGCTGCTGTCCGACTTTCATCCGAAAGGCGCGGTGGCGCGCAGCTACGGGGCTTATCGCGAGCAGGACGGCGTTTGCGAACGTGCCCTGTTCGTGATCGACGCAAATGGCGCGATCGTCTGGAGCTACTTGTCGCCGATTGCGGTCAATCCCGGCGCCGACGGCATCCTCGAGGCGCTCGAAGCGCTGTCGAACCGGAGCAAGCGCGATGGCCAGGCTGAAGGTTCCAGTCACGCCGCGTGACCACATCCGCGGCCCCGCCGATGCCGCGATCACGCTGGTCGAATACGGCGATTACGAGTGCCCGCACTGCGGGGCGATCGATGCGATCGTCAAAGCGGTGCAGCAGCACTTCGCCCGCGAGCTGAGATTCGTCTTCCGGCATTTTCCGCTGAAGGAAGTTCATCCCAACGCGCAGGCGGCCGCCGAGAGCGCCGAATTCGCCGGTGCGCATGGCCGGTTCTGGGAGATGCACGACGGCTTTTACGAGAACAGCGAGCGCTTCGGGCCTTCCCTGCCGTTCGAGCTGGCACAGGCTCTCGACCTTCCCGAGGCCGAGCTGCGCAAGGCGCTGGAAATCGGAGAGTATGCCGCCAAGGTTCGCGCCGACTTCCGCGGCGGGGTGCGCAGCGGAGTGAACGGCACGCCGACGTTCTACATCAACGACCGGCGCCACGACGGATCATTTGGCTTCGACGATCTCGTCGCGGCCATCGAAGCGCAGCTCCGTCCGCAGCCCGCGCGGCGGTCACTCTGGCGTTTCTGGCGGACTTGACCTTTCGATTGGGCGGTTCCATCTGAACCCCTTGGCTGCAGCCATGCCGGCCGCGGCCGCCTGCAGGGGCTTGTCCATGACAGCGGCCGATCCCAGACGTTGGATGTGGGCGGAAGCCTGCGCGATGATCGAGCGCGCGGAACAATTGCACCGGCAGTTCTTCCAGCCGGGTTTCTCTGCGCTGCCGCGGACGGGTTGGGAGCCGCCCATCGACGTGTTCCAGGGCGAGCACGACTTGCTGATCGTGGTGGCGTTGCCCGGCGTGGAATCGCAGGACATCGCGATTTCTACCGAGCCGGGCGCATTGCTCGTCGCTGGAATCCGGCGGCTGCCGGCGGCGGCGCGCGGCACGGAGATCCTGCGTGTCGAGATCCCGCACGGACGCTTCGAGCGCCGCATCGCGCTGCCGCCGGCACGCTGGGAGCTCGCTCGCTCGGCGTTCGTGAACGGCTGCCTCCTGATCAACCTGACGAAGCAGGCGTAAACGCATGGCCGAGATAGCTGAACAACCGAAAGCGGAGCAGGGCGAGGGGCACCCGTCGCTGCCGGCGGATGCCATGATCATTCTGCCGGTGCGCCAGACCGTGCTGTTCCCCGGCATCGTGCTGCCTCTCGCCATCGGCCGCAAATCGTCCATTGCCGCCGCCCAGGAGGCGGTCCGCACCGAGCGCATGCTCGGGGTGGTCCTGCAGAGGGATCCGGCGGTCGAAGAGCCGACGCCGGATCAATTGCACGCGGTCGGAACCGCCGCGCAGGTTCTGCGCTATGTCACCGCCCCCGACGGCACCCATCACGTGGTCGCGCAAGGCGTGCGGCGCGTTCGCGTGATCGAATATCTGCGCGGGTTTCCGTTCCTGGCGGCGCGCATCGAGGAGCTCGGCATCGCCGAGGTCATGACGCCGGAGATCGAGGCGCGCGTGCACCTGGTCCGCAGCCGCGCCGGCGAGACGATGCAGCTGCTGCCGAACGTGCCGGCGGAGGTGGCGGCGACGATCCAAAACCTGGACTCGCCATCCGCCCTGGCGGATTTCATCGCCGGCATCCTCGATGCGAAGCCGGCGGAAAAGCAGGACGTGCTGGAGACGATCGATATCAGGGAGCGGCTGGACAAGGTGCTTGCGCTTCTTGCGCAGCGTATCGAGGTGCTGAAAATCTCCAAGGAGATCGGCGAGCAGACCCAGCAGTCGCTGTCGTCCCAGCAGCGCGAGCACATCCTGCGCGAGCAGCTTCGCCACATCCAGAAGGAGCTGGGCGAAGGCGACGAGAAGTCGGTCGAGATCGCCGAGCTGCGCGAGGCGATCGAGAAGGCCGGGATGCCGAAAGAGGCCGAGGATCAGGCCAAGAAGGAGCTCAAGCGGCTCGAGCGCATGCCGGAAGTCTCCCCCGAATACGGGATGATTCGGGCCTATCTCGACTGGCTGATCGGGCTGCCGTGGTCGAAGCTCGATCCCGATACGGTCGACATCGCGCAAGCGCGTCGCATCCTGGACGAGGACCACTACGGCCTGCCGAAGATCAAGCGCCGTATCCTCGAATACCTCGCCGTGCACAAGCTCAATCCGGAGGGGCGAAGCCCGATCCTCTGCTTCGTCGGCCCCCCCGGCGTCGGCAAGACCTCGCTCGGGCAGAGCATAGCCAAGGCCACCGGGCGCAAATTCGTGCGGCTGAGCCTGGGCGGTGTGCACGACGAGGCCGAGATCCGGGGGCACCGGCGCACCTATATCGGCGCGCTGCCCGGCAACATCGTGCAGTCGATCCGCAAGGCCGGGACGCGCAATCCGGTGATGATGCTCGACGAGGTCGACAAGCTCGGCGCGGGCTTTCACGGCGATCCGTCGTCCGCGCTGCTCGAGGTGCTCGACCCCGAGCAGAACTCGACCTTCCGCGACAATTATCTCGGCGTGCCCTTCGACCTCTCGAAGGTGATGTTCATCGCGACCGCCAACGTGCTCGACACCGTTCCCGGCCCGGTACGCGACCGCATGGAGGTGATCGAGCTTCCCGGCTACACCGAGGACGAGAAGCTCGAGATCGCCAAGCGCTACCTGCTCAAGCGGCAGCTCACCGCCAACGGCTTGCGTCCGGAGCAATGCGAGATCACCGACGACGCGATCCGCAGCATCATCCGCGACTACACGCGCGAAGCCGGCGTGCGCAATCTGGAGCGCCTGATCGGCGCCGCCTGCCGCCATGCCGCCGTGCGCATCGCCGAAGGCAGCGTCGGAAACGTGCGCATCGACAGCGCAGACCTGCCGGCCATTCTCGGGCCGCGGCGCTTCGAGAACGAGGTGGCCATGCGCACGAGCCTGCCCGGTGTGGCCACCGGCCTCGCCTGGACGCCGACCGGCGGCGACATCCTGTACATCGAGGCGACGCGCGTGCCCGGCAACGGCAAGCTGATCCTCACCGGCCAACTCGGCGACGTCATGAAGGAGAGCGCGCAGGCGGCGCTCACGCTGGCGAAGGCACGCGCGCCGGATCTGGGCATCGACGTCGGTCTGTTCGAGAAATCCGACGTGCACATCCATGTGCCGGCGGGCGCCATTCCCAAGGACGGCCCCAGCGCCGGCGTGGCCATGTTCGTGGCGCTCGCCTCGCTGTTCACGGGACGCACGGCGCGCAGCGACACCGCCATGACCGGCGAAATCTCGCTGCGCGGCCTCGTGCTCCCGATCGGCGGCGTCAAGGAGAAGGTGCTCGCGGCGGCGCGCGCCGGCATCACCACGGTCATGCTGCCCGCGCGCAACCGGAAGGATCTCGAGGACGTGCCGGAGGCGGCACGCCAGCAGGTCCGCTTCGTCTGGATGGAGCGGGTCGACGATGCCGTGGCCGCGGCGCTCCATCCCGCCGGCGAGCGCGGGGAGGCGGAGGCTTCGTCAGATGCGCCGGCGCCCTCGGGCCGACGCGCGGCGCGTTCGATCTGACAAGGCCTTCGCGGCTCGCGGCGGGCGGGCCCGCGCGGCCGAGGAAAACGCGGAAGCGCCGGGGAGGGCGGTTCCGAAGCTCGTCCACAAGGAGATTTGCCATGACCACGCGCAAGCTCGACAAGAATCAATGGCGCGCGTTCTTCGACGGCGTCACCTCGTCGCTCGAAGGCAAGCAGGCCGAAATCGAGGTCGCTTCGCTCCGCCTCGGCGACCAGGTGCAAGCCGAATGGCTGCCCGTGCTCGGCATCAGCTACGATCCCAACGACGACCTCGTCGAGGTGGCGCTCGACGGGTTGGATCACTTGATCCCGAAACCGCGCGAGATCCACGTCGAGGACGGCGCCGAGGGGATCGTGGCGCTCGAAATCGTCGATGCCGATGACGTGAAGCAGATCGTCAAGCTGCGCGATCCGCTCATGCTGCCGGCCCCGGGCCGATGAAGTGACGCGCTCCGCGCCGGTTGCGCCGTCGCGGCGAACCGGCATCCCGGACGGCGCGATCACTCGGCGGCGTCGCGGAGCGGCGAGAGGCTCCCGGCCGGCGCGCTTCCCGAGCGCGGTATCTCGACCTCGCCGTGCTCGGTGAGCAGCGCGAGCAGGCGCTTGCGCATGAGCATGCCGGGCCGGTCGGACGGCATGTGCATTTCGAGCTTGCGGCTCACGTCCACGATGGCGTCGGGGTCGGTCGATTCCAGGATATCCCGATCCTCCTCGATGATCGCGGCATCCCAGTCGATCAGCTCCGCCGTCGAGCAATCCTCCTCGCGGTCGTTGCGGAAGAGAATCTGCACCAGCTGGATGCTGCCGTCGTCGATCGGGGTCGCCGAATTGAAGATGATGTGGCGCAGCCCGGAAGGATGCTCGATATCGAGGGTGCGGCAGAACGGCATGAACCAGGCATTGCGCATGTGGCGCGTGGTGGTCGGCTCGTGTGTGCCGGTGATGCGATAGGCGGCGGGCGGATTCTTGATGGTGATGGTCGACTCCGCGCGGAAGCCGTCATCGGTCTCGATCAACTCGCAGCGTTCGGGCCGCGGCTGGTCCTGCTGGCCGAAGGTCGACTTGTGCACGACGGAGAAGTGAGCGTTGTCGAATGAATTCTCCATCATGTGCAGGGCGGCGGTGTTCCAAGCGGTCGTCGAACCGGTGGATGCGCCGGTAAGCCGGGTCGCGGTCCTGCGGCAGGTCCGGGATGGGCAGCAGCGGCTCCTCGAGCGCGACCCAGGCATAGCCGTAGCGGGTGTCGCAACGGAAGGCCTTGACGCGCCCCTCCGGCAGCGCCTGATCGGGCGCGAATTGCGGAATCTTCACCAGCTTGCCGGAGCGGTCGTAGGTCCAGCCGTGATATCCGCAGATGATCAATCCGTCCTGGCTCCATCCCTTCGACAGCTTCGCGTGCGATGGCAGCAGCGGTCGGCGAGCGCCGCCGGCCTGCCTTCGGCGTCGAGGAACAGGACGATGTTTTCGCCCAGCGTAAACGGCTTGGGGCCGTCCTTAAGCTTGTCGAGCGGAAGAGTCGCATACCAGAACCGGCGCAGAACTTTTTGCTTTGTGCAGAGCATGACGGCCTCAGGCCTTTCTTTGGGCTAGACCGGGATAGCTTTTGATGAAGCAATAGGCATGCCAGGAAATTCGGCTGTGCTCTCATTTGCCTCTTCACCGCTTTCGCACGAAAGTTCATCGCGGTGCCGGATCAAGCGGCACGGGCGCGGCCCGCGTGCTATTCTTAACTATCCAAGGATCGAGGCGCAGGCGAGGCCTTGCCGCGCCAGGAAAGGGTGCAAATGCTCAGAGCATCGTTCATCCTCGCCGCGCTTTTGGCGCTGAACGCGACAGCCGGGGATGAGGCCGCAGCCGAGCTGCTGTCGTCGCGGCCGATCAGCATCGTCATCCCGTTCACGCCCGGGGCGAGCGCGGATACGCTGCAGCGCATCGTCGCCAGGCAGGTCAGCGAGACGACCGGCCAGGTCATCGTGGTGGAGTCGCGCCCGGGCGGCGGAGGCGCGATCGGCGCGACGACGGTCAAGCAGGCGTCCCCGGACGGGCACACGCTGTTCCAGGCCAATGCCGCAACCCACGCCGCCAACGTATCGCTGTACGCGACCCTGTCGTACGATCCGGTAAAGGATTTCCGACCCATCACGCTGATGTGGAGCTTTCCCCAACTGCTGGCGGTTCCGCTCGACAGCCCGGCGCGGACGGTTTCGGACCTGGTCGCGCTCGCCAAGTCGAAGCCCGAGGGCTTGAGCTTCGCATCGCAAGGGAGCGGCTCCGGTGGCCATCTGCTCGGCGCAATGCTGAAGACCAGGACCGGAGCGAACATGGTGCATGTCCCCTATCGCGGCGCCGGGCCCGCTGCACTCGATCTTGCCGCCGGCCGCGTCGATTTCTTCTTCGCCTCCTATTCCTCGCTGCTGCCATTCCTGCAGTCGGGAAAGGTGCGCGCGCTCGCGGTCACGGCGCCGCGGCGTCTGCCCGCGCTGCCGGATGCGCCCACGATGGCGGAGGCGGGCTTTGCCGGCATCGAGATCGATACCTGGTTCGGCTTGGTCGCGCCCGCCGGGACGCCGGATAGCGTGATCGACAAGCTCAACGCCGCCTTCGTCCAGGCCGTGCGCGATCCGGGCGTCGTCAAGCAGATCGCCGACCAGGGCGCCACCGCGATCGCCGATACGCCGGCGGAGTTCGCCGCCTTCATTGCATCGCAAACCAAGCGCTTCGCCGAGATCGTGCGCACGGTCGGGGTGAAGGCGCAATGAGCGCCAAGGCCGCGGGCGCAAGGTGAGGTTCCTTGGTGAAGCGGCCGGAGGCTTGCGGTCAGATTGCGTGATTATCGGCGCGCGTCCGGACCGGTCATCCGCGTGCCAAAGATCGCCGGCAAAGTGTCGCGGCCGGTGATCATTTTCGATGCTCTTGCGCCCTGCGCGTTGTGTAGCCTAGCCGCCGCATCGGCCGACGCAGGGTCGTTTTCAGTCGATGCGCAACATGCGAATTCGAGCCAGGAGGGCTGAACATGTGGACGCCAGACCCGACCTTCTATCCTTCGCCGCGCATGGCCATGAAGGCCCCTGCCGAGCGGCTGGCCTATGTCGCGGCTTTCGATCCCGCGCGCAAGGTGCCGGACGGCATCGCCGTGGTCGACGTCGATCCGGGCTCTGCGACCTATTCAAAGATTCTCAACACCGTTGCGATGCCGAACGCCGGCGACGAGCTGCATCATTTCGGCTGGAACGCGTGCTCGTCGTGCCTCTGCCCCAATGCGCCGCACGCGCATGCCGAGCGCCGCTACCTCGTCGTTCCAGGCTTGCGATCCTCGCGCATCCACATCCTCGACACCAAGGCGGATCCGAGAAATCCCACCATCGTCAAGGTGATCGAGCCCCAGGAAGTGGCCGAACGGGCCGGATATACCCGCCCGCATACGGTGCATTGCGGCCCGGAGGGCATCTACGTGGCCGCCCTCGGCAACCGCGAAGGCAAGGGACCGGGCGGCATATTCCTGATGGATCACGAGACCTTCGACGTCCGCGGTCAGTGGGAAATGGACCGCGGTCCCCAGCATCTCGCCTATGACGCCTGGTGGCATCTCGGTCACGACACCATGGTGACGAGCGAGTGGGGTACTCCCGACACGTTCGAGAACGGCCTCATTCCCGAAGTCCTGCTCGGCGCCAAATACGGCCGGCGGCTGCACTTCTGGGATCTGCACGGGCGCAAGCACCTGCAGACCATCGACTTCGGCGACAAGTACCAACTGGTATTCGAGCTGCGCCCCGCGCACGACCCCACCAAGGCCTATGGCTTCGTCAATTGCGTGGTGAGCCTGGAGAACCTCTCGTCATCGATCTGGACCTGGTATCGCGAGGGCGGCAAGTGGGCGGTCAAGAAGGTGATCGAAATACCGGCGGAGCCCGCGGAGGCCGAACAGCTGCCGCCGGTGCTTCAGGGCTTCAAGGCGTGTCCGCCGCTCGTTACCGACATCGATCTTTCGATGGACGATCGCTTTCTCTACGTCGCCTGCTGGGGCACCGGCGACATGCAACAGTACGACGTGTCGGATCCGTTCAACCCGAAGCTTACCGGCAAGGTGCGCATCGGCGGCATCGTCGCGCGCGCAGCGCATCCGAACGGCAGCGGGCCGCTCAACGGCGGACCGCAGATGGTCGAGATCAGCCGCGACGGCCGGCGCGTCTACTTCACGAATTCGCTTTATGGCGCCATCGATCCGCAGTTCTATCCCGACGGCATCGACGGTTGGATGGTGAAGCTCGACGCCGGGCCGAACGGAGGCATCGCCTTCGATCCCAAATTCTTCGTGAAGTGGCCGGCGCCGCACCGTCCCCATCAGGTCCGGCTCGAGGGCGGCGACTGCTCATCGGATTCCTACTGTTACCCGTAGCGAGCTGGCGACAGTCGCGCGGCTCGATTCTGCCGGCTGACACATGACCGAACTCTGGCCCTGGCTCACGCTTGCCGGGCTCGGGGCTTTCCACGGCCTCAATCCCGGCATGGGCTGGCTGTTTGCCGTCGCCCTCGGCCTGCACCGTCAGGATGCGCGCATCGTCTGGCTGTCGGTGGGCCCGATCGCGCTCGGACACGCGTTGTCGGTCGCAATGGTCGCCGCCGCCTTCGTCTGGCTGGGCCTGCTCATCGACCCGCGCATGCTTGGCATCGCCTGCGGGATCGCGCTGATCGGCTGGGCACTCTACCATTGGCGCTACGGACATCGGCATCGCGTGCGCTTCGGCCTGCAGGCAGGACTGCTCGGCCTTGCCGCCTGGTCCTTCCTCATGGCCACCGCGCACGGCGCCGGCCTCATGCTGTGGCCCGCGCTGATGCCGCTCTGCATGGGCGCTGCCTCCGAGCATGCCGGTGCGATGACGACGGCCTTGCTCGGCGTCGGGCTGCACACGCTGGCAATGCTGCTCGTGACCGCTGCGATTGCCGCCGCCGTCTACACCTGGCTCGGGGTCGAGGTCCTGCGGCGCGCTTGGATCAACCTAGACGTCGTCTGGACGTGGGCGCTGCTCGCAGCCGGTGCGTGGCTGCTGCTCGGCACGTTCCTGATGACATAGGACGAGCCGTCGCGCGGCGTGGATCGAGCCGGGGACGCGTCCCGCGCCGCTCGGACATGATCACTGCGGTACGGTCATCAATTCCAGCAGGTGACCTTCGGGGTCCTTGAAGTAGACGCCGCGGCCGCCGCCCCAATCGTTGAGCTTGCCGTCCTCGGACGTTCCCGGCCCGCTGCCATAGGCGAGCCCGGCCTGCTTGATGCGATCGAAAATGGCGTCGAACTCGGAATCGCTGACGTGAAAGGCGTAATGGTGGCTTTGGAACGAGTCGCTGTCGTCGAACAGCAGCGTCGTCTGTTCGTTGAGGCGAACCGGCGCGAAATACCCGGCAGGCTGGATTTCCAATCCGAAGATGCGGGCGAAGAAGCGCGCGGCCGCCGTTTTGTCGCGCGCCGGGACGATGGTGTGGTTCAGGACGATGGTCATGACATAACCTCCGCGGCGGATGCCGAAGCGGTCCGCGTTGTCACCTATATCGCGTAGGCGGCTGCTGCAATGCGCTCACCACGGCAGGCGCGGCAACGTCGCGAGCACGATCAGCAGGATGAAGCCCACAGCCGCAATCGCGGCCCAGCCCTCCATGGGCCAGGGCGGGCGCCGGCGCGGGGTGCCGGGAGGCAGCCGGCCGCGCATGCGAGACGGGCTTTCTTTTGAACCGTTCATGGATAGCAGAAGTTTCTGTTTCTATTGAAGCGTATGCTACAATATTTTTCTCTTTGCCTGTCGTTTTATACTCCTATATAGAAAATAATACTAGTCAGCCAGCGACTCTGCGGAGCCGACGCGATGCGTTTCCTTCCGGTGTTTCTCGACGGCGCCGTCGGCGTCTTTGTCCTCGTCGGCTCGGGCGAGGCCGCGCTCGGCAAGCTGCGCCTCTTGCGTGCAGCCGGCGCGCATGTGCGCTGGTTCTCCTGCAAGGCCGACGTGGCGGAAGAGGAGCTGACGCTCCCCGGACGCGGCCGGCTCGAAGTCAGCGCCGGCGATCCGCTGCGAGCCGATTTGAGCGACGCCGTTGCGAACGTTTCGGCGGCGGGCG
>JBAUOM010000370.1:0-6242 GCA_049579765.1 Xanthobacteraceae bacterium | reverse complement strand
GTATACACTTTCAAAATAATGAATATCAGCACACCGCAGCCGTTGTCGCGGCGCGCCTTCCTCGTCGGAACGGCGGCCGGCGCACTTGCACTCCCTGGTCGCCGGCGGGCGGTCGCGCAAGCAATCCTGACCGACGACGGGCTTTATCGTCAGCCATGGTTCCTGGAGAGCTTCCTGGAACTCGCCGACGATCTGGAGGCGGCGGCCGAAAAGAGCAAGCGGCTGGCCGTCATGTGGGAGCTGCGCGGCTGCCCTTATTGCCGGGAAACGCATCTGGTGAACTTCGCCAAGCCCGAGATCGAAAGCTTCGTGCGCGAGCGTTTCGAGATCCTGCAGCTCAATATCATCGGCGCCCGCGAGGTCACGGATTTCGACGGCGAGAAGATGTCCGAGAAGCGGTTGGCGGAGAAGTACGGCATCCGCTTCACGCCCACATTCCAGTTCTTCCCCGAGCGAGCGGCCGGCCTCGCCGTGCGCAAGCCGCGCGAGCGGGAGGTCGCGCGCGCGCAGGGCTACCTGCTGCCCGGGCATTTCCTGGCGATGTTCAAGTTCGTATCCGAACGCGCCTACGAGAAGGAAAGCCTGCGCGACTACCTCAAGGGCAACACTTAGAACGCGTTGCGGTCATCCAATCCGTAGGGGGCATTGCGCGGTCTCGTTTCTATTATCCGCACCTGTCGCGCGAGCGCAATGCCCACGCGTTCTGTCCGCGTGGGCAAAATCGCGCAGCAGCGCTGCAACTGTCGTCTATCAGCAAGCGATTTTGCCCACCCTACGCAGCGCTTACACGCATGGGCGCCGGCTTGAGCGGAAGGCACAATCTCTCCGCCGTCATGCCCGCGAAAGCGGGCATCCAGTAACGCGTGAATTGCGATTGGAGGTCGAGGCGGCGCCTCTCACGCGGTCCGGCGATTACTGGATCGTCCGCTTGCACGGACGATGACAACCGAGGGATCCTTAACTCGCAGTCCCGCGCATCAGCCGACCTTGAGATAGGCGAAACCCTTCGCTTGCAGCTCGGCGACGGTCGCGACGCCGGACGGCACGAACTTGAGAAACGCATCCTTGCGCGTCTTGGCGGGATCGATCTTCAAGCGCGTGTAGGTGATCCGGCACAGATAGCCTTCGGCGCCGAACTTGGTCAGGCCGACGAAGCGCTGGTAGATCTCGGGATCGATGCTGTCCTTCTCCCAGGGCGTGCCGACGCGATCCTCGAGGAAGAACTTGATGCCTGCCCCGTGGGCGACCACGACCAGCTTGAGCTTGAAGCTGTCGAACTCGTAGGCCGAGTAGTGGTTCAGCATGTTCTGCAGCATCTGGGAGAAACGCTGCGGGTCGCCGAAGTCGCAGTGATAGAGGCAGGCGATATCGGTATCCTTCTTGATGGTGGCGAGCTCGATCGGCAGCGGGTTGCCGCGCGCCGCGGTCGCCGTCGCCAGCACGGCACCGGAGGCGGCGACGGTGCCGATCAGCTCACGTCTGTTCCTCAGCATGATGTCCTCCCTGATGGTCGTAGCGATTTCTTCTCCGCCGGCATCGCACCGGCAGCGGACCGCCTCACTTGTTGACAGGACTCTCCGGGCTCATCAGCAGCGCCACCAGATGGGTGATCTGCTCGATGGTAAGAATCTTGTTGGTGCCGAAGCGCGGCATATTGGAGCAGGGAAAGGCCGCGTGCGAGTCGTAGATTTTATCGTAGGCCGCCTTGGTGTCGGCCTCGCTGAATTGACGGTTCTTGCCGTAACCGAGCAGGCTCGGTCCGAGCGTGCCGTAGCTCACCTCCTGCTTGGTCATCTGATGGCAGGCGTAGCAATTGCCGCCGTTCGCGGAGCGCGGCGGATAGTCGGTGAAGCGCAGGCCGTAGCCGGATTGGGCGACCTTCTCGCCCTGTTTCCAGTCGCCCAGCAGCCGGCCGTCGGGCGGATAGACGATCGTCGCTTTTTCGCGCTGCTGGATCGCCTCGGCCACGGCCTTGGGCGGGCTGTTGCGATGCGCCGAGCACTGCCGCATGGTGTCGTCGGGCACCAGCCTCGGTTGCCAGTCGGCGGGCGCGGTGGGAAAGGCGGACTTGATCGCGGCATCGGCGCGCGCGGCATCGCCCGCGGGCTGCTGCTGGGCCAGGACCGGCGTTGCGCTCAAGGCCAGAACGAGAAGCGCGGCGGGGGTTCGCATGGATCGGCTCCCTCGATTCAGCGCTTGAGCCCGGGGACGGCGATGTCGCCGCCCTTGGCCTGGCTTGCGAGATACGAGATCAGCGCCACGCTCGCGTCCGATCCCAGTTCGAGCTGCGGCATCCGCATCTGCCAGTAGCAGTCGTAGAGCCGGTGCTGCATGGTCATGACGTGCGTGCTCGAGACGCGATAGGCGGGCCATTCGCCGACCACCTTGCGCGCCTCCTCCGGGCTCGACAGATGCGGCAACCCTTGCAGCCGTATGCGCAGGCCGGTGGCGTCGTGACAGGTCGCGCAGGCGAAATCGAACGGCCCCGAACGCCGGAAGAACAGGGTCTCGCCGAGCGCGACCGCTTCCTTCTCCTTGGCCTGGTCGAGCTTGGCGGAGATCTTCATGCCGCTGGACTTGCTCGCGACGTAGGTCGCCATCGCGCCCAGCTCCTTGACCGGCTGTCCGCCGCTGGGATGCGGCCTCTTGACGAGATCGGCGTGGTTGAAGCCCTGCAGCTTCTCCATGCACCACAGGATGCGCGTCTCCAGGTCCATCACGCGGTCGGCGTCGGCGAAATAGCGCGGCAGTTCGGCGAAGGCGCCGTCCACCTTGCCCGGGCCCTTGCCGAGATCGCATTGCTCCAGCGACACGTTTTTCGGTCCGCGCGCCGTCGCCCACAGCGCCTCTCCGCGGTCGGCGTCGAGCAGTCCGGGATTGCTCCAAGGATCTTCCTTGAGCATCTGGCGATACTTCTCGATTGCCTTTTCCGTTTCGCTGTCCTGGGCGATCGCAACGGATGCAGCGGCAACCGCCGCGCATGCGGCGACGAACAACGTGCGTGTGATCGTCACGGGATCGAGCCTCCCTGCTGGTCTTCCTTCGGTTTGTTGCTTTTGCCGGCTTCGAACGCCGCCCGGACAAGTCCGGTAGTTTCCTTGCCAGCGAGAATACATGCATTCATTCGAATGAAAAGAGATGTATCGGTCGCATGCGCGCGGCGCAGCACAGCTGCGACAAAGTTCTTGCAATTGGCGGCGCGCCTGTCTAGATAGTTGCAGATATATGAATATGTCCTGCGATCGGACGCAGGCGGGAAGGAGCGCTCGTTGTCCCGTGGCAGCCCGGCCGGCACGGCGTCGGGTCATGCGCGGCAAGGAGCCGTCTCCTGCGAGGCTTTCCGACCGAGATGCGCAGCCGCGTCAACAGGGCGTGGCGGCGTTGGCAATCAGTTCGGGAGACCAGGACAATGCCTTCGACCTTGAACCGTCGCCAAGTCTTGACCATCGGCGCCGGCGTCTTGACCGCCGCCGCGGCTTGGGACGGTGCGACCTTGCCCGCGTTCGCGGCCAAGAACGACTCCGACGAGCTGATCAAGAAATTCACCGGCGGCAAGACCGCGACGGAAGGCCGCGTGCGGCTCGACCTGCCGGAGATCGCCGAGAACGGCAACACGGTGCCGATGACCGTATCGGTCGAAAGCCCGATGACCGAGCAGTCCTATGTCAGCGACGTGCTGATCGTGTCGGATGGCAATCCACGCGGCGGCGTCGCCACTTTCCACTTTTCGCCCGCGAGCGGAGCGGCCGAGGCCAACACCCGTATCCGCCTCGCCGAGACCCAGAACATCATCGCCGTTGCCAAGATGAACGATGGGTCGTTTTTCATGGCCTCGAAGCCGGTGAAGGTGACGATCGGCGGCTGCGGCGGCTGAGGTCAGCGGACCACTAGCCCGCCGATGCCCGCCAGCCCCAAGGAGAAAATTCAATGGCCGACGTGAAGCCGCGCATCAAGCTCGACAAGAAGCAAGCCAAGAAGGGAGAGCTCGTCGAGGTCAAGGCCCTGGTATCGCACATCATGGAGACCGGCCTGCGCAAGGACGCCAACGGAAATGTCATCCCGCGCAAGATCCTGAACAAGTTCACCTGCACGGTGAACGGCAAGGAAGTCTTTTCCGCCGATTTCGAACCGGCTGTCTCCGCCAATCCCTACATCCAGTTCAAGTTTCGCGCCCAGGAATCCGGCCCGGTCGTGCTCACCTGGATCGACGACGACGGAACGAAGATCGTCGGGGAAGACTCGATCACGGTGATGTAGGGAAAATCGCCGCACGGCTGTCGGTCGACGGATCGCCGGCGCAGTAGAAGCGCGCGCGATCCGCCGGTCTCGATTTGCCCTCTTGGCCCGCGTCAAGAGCCCGGCCCGCAGCAGGGCCCTTGCTTTCAGCACGTTTGCGGAGAACGCTTGCATGTTCTCGAGGCGCGAGTTTCTCCAGGTAGCCGCCGCGACGGCTGCGCTCCTGCCGGGCGGCTGGACGCGAGCCCTGGCGCAACAGCGCTTGACGCAGGACGAACTGCTGCGCTTCGAGGCGGTCGGCAACGTCACGCTCGTGCACGTCGCCGACATTCACGGTCAGCTCGTGCCGGTGCTGTTCCGCGAGCCGTCGGTCAATCTCGGCGTCGGCGAGGCGAAGGGGCTGGTGCCGCACGTCAGCGGCGAGGCGTTCCTCGATCTCTACAAGATCGCCCCGGGCTCGGCCGCGGCCTACGCGCTGACCTCGGTGGATTTCGCCACGCTGGCCAGGAGCTACGGCCGGCTCGGCGGGCTCGACCGCCTCGCCACCATCCTCAAGGCCATCCGCGCCGAGCGCGGCGACCGCGTCGCCTTCCTCGACGGCGGCGATACTTGGCAGAACAGCTATACCTCCCTGATCAGCAAGGGTCAGGACATGGTCGACTGCATGGCGCTGCTCAAGCCGGACGCCATGGTCGGGCACTGGGAATTCACGCTCGGGGCCCAGCGGGTCAAGCAGATCGCCGAGAAGCTCGGCTTCCCGTTCCTCGCCCAGAACATGCGCGACACCGAATGGAACGAGCCGGTGTTCGAGCCGATGGCGATGATCGAGCGCGGCGGCGTGCGCATCGCGATCATCGGGCAGGCGTTTCCCTACACGCCGATCGCCAACCCGCGCTGGCTGATGCCGAACTGGTCGTTCGGCATCCGCGAGGACGGCATTCAAGCGAATGTCGACAAGGCGCGCAACGAAGGCGCCGCACTGGTCGTGCTGCTCTCGCACAACGGCTTCGACGTCGACCGCAAGCTCGCGTCGCGCGTCAAGGGCATCGACGTCGTCTTGACCGCGCATACCCACGATGCGCTGCCCGACGTGGTGAAAGTCGGCAACACCCTGCTGGTCGCTTCCGGCAGCCACGGCAAGTTCGTGTCGCGGCTCGATCTCGACGTCCGCGACGGCGGGGTCAGGGACTATCGCTTCAAGCTCATCCCGGTATTTTCCGATGCGATCGCGCCCGATGCCGAGATGGCGGCGAAAATCCAGGGCGTGCGCGCTCCGCACGCGGCGATGCTGCGCGAGGTGGTGGGGCGGACCGAGACGCTGCTCTACCGGCGCGGCAATTTCAACGGCACGTTCGACGACCTGATCTGCGACGCGCTCGTCGCCCGGCGCGACGCCGAGATCGCCTTGTCGCCGGGTTTCCGCTGGGGGACCTCGGTGCTGCCCGACCAAGACATCACCCGCGAGGACATCTACAACGCCACCGCGATCACCTATCCGGCCGCCTATCGGACCACGATGACCGGCGCGCGGCTCAAGGAGGTGCTCGAGGACGTCGCCGACAACCTGTTCAACGCCGATCCCTATTACCAGCAGGGCGGCGACATGGTGCGCGCCGGCGGCGTCGCCTACACGATCGATCCCGCCCGGCCGATGGGCAGCCGCATCTCCGATCTGCGCATGTCGCGGACCGACGAGCCGCTCGAGCCGGGCAAGGACTACGTCGTCGCCGGATGGGCGAGCGTGAACGAGGGCACCGAAGGTCCCCCGATCTGGGAGGTCGTCAGCGACCACATCCGGGAGAAGCACGTGGTTGCGCCCAAGGAGAGTGGCCGCGTGCGCGTCGTGGGTGCCTAGCTCGAGCATGACCATGCAGGCGCTGGATTTCCCGCCCGGTTCAGTCGATCGATCGCGCGCCGGCATTCGATCCGCGGAGAGCAAGAATGAGCTTTGATCATCCGAACGGGCGAAGTTCGACGTCGCGCCGCGGCTTTCTGCGCTCGGCGCT
>JBAUOM010000369.1:0-11362 GCA_049579765.1 Xanthobacteraceae bacterium | reverse complement strand
GTGCCGGACGCCGCGGGCCCGTCGCGGGCAGCGCCGGGGAGGCGATGGCATACCTGCAGACATTGGTGAACGGGATCGTCCTGGGCGCGCTCTACGCGTGCTTGGCGGTCGGGTTCTCGCTCGTCTGGGGCGTGCTCAACATCATCAACATGCTGCACGGCTCGTTCATCGTGTTCGGCGGCTACCTGACCTTCTTCGCCTGGTACGACTTCGGCCTCAATCCTCTCCTCGCTTTGCCGGCGGCCGCGCTCACCCTCTACCTGCTCGGCTACGTGACGCAGCTGCTGGTGATCAACCGGGTGGTCAACGAGCCGGTCCTGACCACCCTGACGCTGACCTTCGGTCTCGACCTCATCCTCTACAACTTCATGACCGTGTACTACACGGCCACGCCGCGGCGGGTGACCCTCGATCTCGGCGCCGTCGATATCGGCGGTATCGTCATGCCGGTCGACCGGCTGCTCGGGATGGCACTGGCCTTGCTGCTGACCGGCCTGCTCTATGTCGTCATGCGCCGCTCGCGGATTGGCCGCGCGATCGTCGCGGTGCGCATGGACAGCGCCGCGGCCTCGCTCATGGGTATCCAGGTCGAGCGCATCTACGCCATCACCTTCGGCATCGGCGCGCTGATGGCCGGCGCCACCGGCGCGATCTTCGCCATGGTCTATCCCGTCACCACCAATCTCGCCGGCACTTACCTCGGCAAGGCGTTCGTAGTGTGCGTGATCGGCGGGCTCGGCAGCGTGCCCGGCGCGCTCGTCGGCGGCATCGTGCTCGGCATCATCGAAAGCTTCGCCGGCCAATTCTTCGGGCCGCAGCACGCGCTCACCGTCGGCTTCGTGCTGATGCTGGTGCTGCTCGTGGTCAAGCCGACCGGGCTGACCGGCATCAAGGGGTACGAGTGATGCCGCGGTGGATGACCTGCCTCGTGTTCGCGGCCTGGGTGATCGCGCTGGCGACGACGCCGCTGTGGGCGGGCAACTACATCGTGCGCCTGGCGATCATGATCGCGATGTTCACGACGCTCACCCTGTCGTGGAACTTCATCGGTGGCTTCACCGGATATCCCTCGTTCTCCACGGCGGCCTTCTTCGGTCTCGGCTGTTATGCCGGGGCGCTGGCGCAGCGGGCGGGCGTGCCGATGGTTCTGGCCTGGACGATCGCGACCCTCGCCGTCGGCGCCTTCGCGGCTGCGCTCGGCGCGATCATTTTGCGCATGCGCGGCCACTACTTCGCGATCGCCTCGATCGGCGTGGTGGAGGTGGTGCGGCTGGTGATCTCGTCCGCCGACCGCGTGACCGGCGGTGGCGACGGCCTCAATCTGCCGCTGCTGAGCGGCGGCCCGGACGTCGTCGCGCGCATCTTCCTGGTCGTCATGACCTCGATCATGGTCATCGTCTTCATCCTCACCGTGCTCGTCGACCGCAGCCGCCTCGGATACGGCTTGCGCTGCATCCAGCAGAACGAGGATGCCGCCGACATGGTCGGCGTCCATACCAACCGCTACAAGGTCATCGCGTATACGCTGTCGGCGCTCTTTTGCGGGACGGTCGGAGCCGCCTACGCGTCGTGGACGGGTTACATCGATCCCAACGATTCCTTCTCCCTTCTCATGTCCATCAAGGTCCCGGTCATGTGCCTGCTCGGCGGGCCGGGCAGCGTGCTCGGCCCGGTCGTCGGCACCGCCGCCTTCATGCTGCTCGACGAGGTCTTTTGGGCGAATTTCCTCGACTACAATCGCGCCATTCTGGGTGCGGTGATCGTCGTGCTCATCTTCTTTCTGCCGGGCGGGCTGCTTGGACTGTCTTACCGCCGGCTCGTCGCGCAGGCCGCGAGACGGTTGCGCCCGAGGAAGGCGACGGCATGAGCAGCGTGATCCTGGTCGCCGACCGCGTGAGCCGACGGTTCGGCGGCATCAATGCCCTCAACGACGTGAGCTTCGCGCTCAAGGAGGGCGAGATCGTCGCGCTCATCGGGCCGAACGGGGCGGGGAAGACGACCCTGGTCAACCTGATGACGGGTGTCTTCCGCGCCACGTCCGGCCGTATCCGGTTTCGCGGCGACGACGTCACCGGCCAGCGGCCGTTCGAGGCGGCGCGCCGCGGCCTCGCGCGCACCTTCCAGATCGTGCAGCCTTTCCCGCGCATGAGCGTGCTGGAGAACGTCGCGGCCGGGGCGCTGTTCGGCGGCGCCCGCTCGAGCGTGGCCACGGCCATGGACGCCGCCCGCGAGCAGCTGGAATTCACCGGGCTCGCCCGGTTGGCCGATCAGCCGGCCTCGACCCTGACGCTCGCCGGCCGCAAGCGGCTGGAGCTCGCCAAGAGCATGGCCATGCAGCCCAAAGTCCTGATGCTCGACGAGGTCAATGCCGGCCTCAACGCGAGCGAGATCGACGACGCGCTCCGCCTGATCCGGCGCATCGCCGAGCGCGGGGTGACCATCCTGATCATCGAGCATCTGATGAAGGTCGTGCTCTCTCTCGCCCAACGCGTGCTCGTGCTTCATCACGGGCAGCTCATCGCCGAGGGAGATGCCGCCGATATCATCAAGGACGAACGGGTGATCGAAGCCTATCTCGGCAAGAAGTTCGCCCGCCGCGTCGCTCAAACCAGCGCGGAGGCGATGGGTGGGTGATCCGCTGCTCCAGATCGAGGGCCTGAGCGCCGGCTACGGCGACGTGCGCGTGCTCTGGGACATCAGCCTGGCGATCGAAACGGGCGCGATCACCTGCATTGTCGGTTCCAACGGCGCCGGCAAGACCACGCTGCTGCGCGCCATTTCGGGCCTGCTGTCGGCGAGCTCGGGCCGCATCCGGTTCGCCGGCGCGGATGTGACCTCGTTCGCGCCCGATCAAATCCTCGCCCGCGGCATCGCCCACGTTCCCGAGGGCCGCCGGCTGTTCCGCGGCTTGAACGTGAAGGACAACCTCCTGCTCGGCGCCTATCTGCGGCGCGACGATGCCGGGGTCAGGCGCGATCTCGATTACGTCTTCTCGCTGTTCCCGATCCTGCGCGAGCGGCAGCGCCAGGATGCGATCACGCTCTCCGGCGGCGAGCAGCAGATGTGCGCCATCGGGCGCGGAATCATGTCGCGGCCGAAGCTGCTCATGATCGACGAGCTCTCGCTCGGGCTGGCCCCTCGGCTGGTCGAGCGGCTGAGCGAGGCGCTGCTGGAGATCAATCGGACCGGCATCACGATCCTGCTGGTCGAGCAGGACGTCATGACCGCGCTCGAGATCGCCAGCTACGGCCTGGTCATCGAGACCGGACGCGTGGGCATGCGCGGCACGACCCAGGAGCTCGCGCACGATCCGATGATCCGGCAAGCCTATCTCGGCATGTGAAGGCGTGGCCTTCGTTTCAGGACCCGGCGCCGCTGAAGGGCGAGTGGCACGGCGTGTCTGAGGCAATGGCCTGTGGGCAAACCCGGTGGGCACCCTCGCCCGGACGGGGGGAGGGAGCCACCCAACTCGCGGCGCCGTCCTGCCCGACCCGATACTCAATGCTCGGCCAGCAGCGAACCGAAACCGCGGATGCGGTCGTCAATCCCGTTGGCGCGCAACGCCGACCAGTAGGTCGCGACGTTGATGGCGATGACCGGGATGCCGAGCCAGCGCTCGGCTTCGTCGGCGAGGTCCGCGACCGCGAGGTCGGTCCCGGCCTGGACGATCGCGTCGACCTTCTCGGCGGCGAGCGCTTGCAATCCTTCCCGCAGATCGGCTTCGGTGGCGTGCCCGATCAGCACCTCGCTCGGCCGCTTCAGGCCGTGCACCGCGCCGACGCGCCAGCCGCTCTCCTCGAAGAAGCGCGCAACCTGCGCATCGCCGACCGGCTGGTAGGGCGTCAAAAGCCCGATGGTGCGGACTCGCGGGAACCGCCGCAGCGCCTCGGCGCAGGCCGATGAGCCGAGGGAGATCGCGACCTTGGCGCGCTCCTCCAGGCGCTGGCGCAGGCGCGCCGCGCCCGCGGCGCCGCCCCAGAACGTGGGTATCGACATGGCCATGATCAGGTGGGCAGGCCGGCAGGTCATCACCCGATCGACCGCGCCGAACAGGTCGGGCCCGATGGCGTCGATGACTTGCTCGAACTCGGCGTCGTTGGTCAGCGGCAGGTCGGGAATGTGGATACGGCCGATATGATTGGTCACGCCGTGCGGCCGCATCGCGTCGGTTTCCGGTTGCACGACCGTGTTGGTCGATGGAATGACGATACCGAGCTTGAGGCGGTAGCCGAGACGGTCGGTCATGGTGCAATTCCCTCGCCGGGCGGCGTCGTCGCCGTCGCCGCCTTGGCATCTGTGTTTCGCTTGTTGCCCATACTATGCTCCGACATACCAGCTTGAACGGGAATCCCATGCCGAGCACCGCGTCCAATTTCGACAATCAGAGCTTGCGCAGCTTCCTCAACATGGTCGAGACCGAGCACCCCGACGCGTTGCTGCGCGTCCGGGACCCCGTGGATCTCCGGCTCGAGATGACCGCGATCGTGTTCGAGCTCGAACGCGCCGGGAAAAGCCCCGTCGTCATATTCGAGCAACCCGGCGCAAACGGCATGCGCGTCGTCACCAACGTGACCGCCAACCGCGCGCTGCTGGCGGCGTGCCTCGGCGTCGAGCCGCAGTCGCTGGCGACGGCGTTCCGCGAACGGTGTCAAAAGTACATCCCCTGCGAGCTGGTCAAGGAGGCGGCCTGGAACGAACTGGTGATCGAAGGCGACGACGTCGATCTCTCCGCGCTCCCGATCCCGCTGCAGTTCGCGGTCGATGGCGGCCCCTACATCACCGCCGGGCAGATCTCGGCGCGCGATCCCGTGACCGGGGTCGATACCACCGGTTTCCACCGGCTGATGCTCAAGGGCAAGAACCGGCTCGGCGTCTCGCTGCATTCGCGCCGCCGCATGTACGAATTCCAGCGCCGCGCCGAGCAGCAGGGACGCGCGCTTCCGGCGGCGATCGCCATCGGCACCCACCCGCTGCATTACATGGGCTCCATGGTCTACGCCTACCCGCCGCAGGTGAGGAAATTCGAGATCATCGGCGGCCTGTTCGGCGAACCCTACCGCCTTGCGCGCTGCGGCGTGGGCGAATTGGAGGTCCCGGCCGGCGCCGAAATCGTCATCGAGGGCGAGATCCTGGCGGATACCCGCGAGCCGGAGGGCCCGTTCGGCGAGTTCACGGGCTATGCCTCCTATCGCAGCACGCAGCACGTCTTCGTCGCTCATCGCGTGCGCATGCGGCGCGACGCGATGTTTCAAAGCGTGACCTCGGGCATGTCGAAGGATCACATCCTGGTCTCCTGCATCACGCGGGAAGGCGAAATTCTCAATGCGCTGCGGCGCAACTTGCCCAACGTACGCGCGGTCCACGTCCCGCATACGTCCTGCGGCGCATTCGCCGCCTACATTTCGATGAAGAAGGTCGCCGACGGCGAGCCGCAGACGGCGATCATGGCCACGCTCGGCACGGAGTTCTATACCAAGCACGTCATCGTCGTGGACGACGACGTGGACATTTTCGACACCAACGACGTGATGTGGGCGGTGGCGACCCGCGTGCGCCCGGACAAGGACATTTTCTTCATCCCCGGGGCGAAAGGGGCGATCCTCGATCCGACATCAGATAAGGAGAATTTCACCGTCACGAAAATGGGGATCGATGCGACCCGCCCCGCCGGTCGGGATTTTGCGGCGCGTCTCGTGATCTCGGACGAGGAGCGCGCAAAGGCGCGCTCGATCCTGCAGGCGGCCGGCGTGAGCGTCTGACGCCCTGCTGCGAAATGCGGGAAACGTCCTCCAACGCCGGCTGCGCGGCTTATGCCGCCGCAGGCGCCCGTCAGCTTGCCTGCTGGATACCCGCCCGCATCACCGGCTTGGGCACGAGGAATTTCGAGTCCTCTCTGTGCCAGAGGTGATCGCAGGCGCAGAACGGACAGAATTTACGGGTGAAGGGACCGGGAGCGCGGGAGAACTCCTTGCGGTCGACGTCCATCCCCATGAACATGTAGTGGCCGGTCAGCCGGCATCGCGTGACGACCTGCGCCATCGCACGCCTCCGTTCTGCATCATCGATCAGCGGTACAACATCGCTGAGCAGGCAAAGTTCCGCCGCGGGACTTGCCCGCCGACGATGCCGCGCCGGCGGCGGGGAGCGGGCGGCCGTTGGCGGCGATCTCGGTGATGAGCTTCTTCAGGATGGCCTCGCCGAACGTCTCGTAGTCGCGCGCGGCGACGACGAAGGCGCCGGGCCCGCCGATGACGCTGTCGTAGTAATAGCGGTCGAGATCGGGCTCGAGCGCGAGGATCGGCAAGCCGTTGATGCCGATGCCGGCGGCGACCGCCTCGTCGCGTGCGAACGTGACCGGCCGGCCGCGGTTGTTGGAGCCGTCGCCGGAGACGTCGATCACGTGCCGCAACGCGCGATAGGGACTCCTCGGAAACAGCGTGGCGGCGTAGTCGATGGCCCCGCTGATCGAGGTGCCGCCGCCGAACAGTTGGCGCGGCGCGCGTTCGATCGCGTCGGCGAAGGCTTCCGCGCTGTTCTCATCGCCGACCAGCCGCCATTCCACCACCGGGATCTGCAGCGCGGGTCCGGTCCACTGCATCATGGTGACGGCGATCGCCTGATTGGGGCCGGAGCGGATGGCTTGCAGCACACGCGCGTGGCGGAACGCCGTGACGTAGCCGCGTTTCTGCAGCTCGAAGCGAACCTGGTCGACGCTGCCGGAAGCGTCGACGGCGAGCACGAGCTGGAGGTCGGCTGCGGACTGCGCCATCGCCGATGACGCCGATGCGGCGAGCGCGAGCAGCACGGTCGCGGCGGCGAGACGGATCGTACGACGCATGGTCATGATCCCTAGATAGGCTGCAGCGTGCATTCGGTCTCGATCGGGATCTTCGCGTCGGCATTCGGGGCGCGCATGCGCCTGACCGTCCGGAGCTGCCTGTAGCCCTGCTTGGCACACGCGACCTCGACCTCTTGCGGGTCGACGTCCTTGCCGAAGCCGGGGACCTTGTAGGCGCCGAGCGCGTCGGTACGCGTGACGATGCCGCCGCGGTTCTTGATCCCCACGGTGACCTTGGCATCGGGCAGGGTGGCGCCGTTGGTGTCCTTGACGAAGCCGAAATAGGCCGGCCCTTCCTCTGCGCTGTTGTCGTCGTCATCCCCGAAGCCCGCACCGCCTGCCCACAGGGCGGTCGACAGGAGAAGGCACGCCACGCCCACGCCCACGCTTGCAAGCGATCCGCGCCGATCTGGGCTCGTCACCCGAACCTCCTGGGGGCTTCGCGCCGCGGCAGCCATGTCCGAGGGAGCGGCGTTCGAGAGCCGGCCGAAAGCGGATTTCGGTCGCCCGCGCCGGCAAGGAAAGAATTCTACCGCATCGGCGGCGGGCATTTCTACGCCGTCGGGAAGGATGCCGTCGGCGTCGGCGATCGGCCGGTATCCGCGAGGGGCTTGCTATCTCGACGCGCGAGCCGCAGCGCGCTCCGCGGCATTGGCCTGCCAGCCCGCGCCCGACAGGTGACCGCCGCTCAAGAATCGCAGGCAGCCCGCACTGTAGGGCACGTTGTCGTTGTCCGGGCAGGCCGCCGGCGGCGGCGAGGCGACTTGCGCAGGTGCCGGTGCCTCGATGACGACGTGATGGCGCTCTCGATCCAAAGCGCGCCGGCGACGATGGCCACGACGATCACGAGGAGGTCGATTCTCGACATCGACTGCAACTCCTTAGTCGCGCCGTGATCGCATCCGGCGTGATGCCGGCCGCACCGCTACTTCGTCCAGAACGGCATCAGCGAATAGCCGAGGGGGATGAACGCCAGGATCGGCAGCAGCCAGACCAGAGCGAGCGGGATCTTCCTGATCACGCTCTCGGGGAGCATCGTCGCGAGCAGGCCGAGCACGAGGCCCGCGAGCAGGGACAGCAGGCTCCAGCCGTACCAGTACATGGTCGGCCCTTCGCCGCTGCGCGCCGGCGCCCACCAGAACTCGATACGGTTCGTGGCCGGATGGTAGGTGAGCAGCGGCAGGTTGAACCATTCGCAGCACACATACATGACCGGCAGGGAAATTCCGAACACGATGACGAACGCCTTGAACCGGGTGGATGCCGCCAACGACGACCTTGCCGGCGCTGCCCTGCTCGATGCGGCCGATTGCGTTGCTGCGCTCGTGGTCATGATCCGAACCCCCGCACGTTGTTGAGGACGTGGCCGACGAGGAAGTTGAACCAGCAGATGAAGGCCAGCAGCGAGGTCACCGCCGTACGCGCAGCGTCGTAGTCTCGGTTCTGGGCGTTCTGCCAGAAGTACCAATAGACCGGGAGGAGACCCAGGCCGAGCGTCGCGGCGTGCTCCTTCAATTCGAAGAAGCCTTGCGTCTTCCAGAAGCCGGCCTGCTCGATCGGGATCCTGACGTAGATGCGGTACTTCGTGTAGATCCATGCGCCCATGAGGAACGTGAGTATCCACAGCACGCACACCGCCGTCGCATAGCCGGCGGCCGGCACCGCGCGGAAACGGGTGACGAAACCTCCCGCCGCCTGTCGCACCGGCATCAGCACCGCCACCGCCTGGTGCGTGAGCGCCCCCAAGAGGGCGATCGCCAACAGTCCGTGGATGATGAGCAGGATCGTCCAAAACGTCGTGACCGATATCGGCATGCATTTCCCCCAGCGCTGCCGGCATGCTGGACGCCGCTGCTGCCACGGCGCTCGACCGTGCGCGCCGTCGCCGCGCCGGCCCGTATTCCTGGCCTGCCGCTCGGACGGCGGCGTTCGCTCCCTCGAGTTCCGCGTGTCTGTTCTTGTCGGCCTTGAACTCTAGCCAGATGCCGCCCGAGTGACAATTTGCAAGTTCGAATCTGAATTAGAAATGTTCAAGGAAAGCCTCGGCAATTCTGCACCGAGGGGATGACCTTCGCCTGCATGCTCCCGCTTCCGAGCCGGCACAGCGGCTGGGCTGGGATGCCATCCGGGCAGGTCCATGGTGGCAGGCTCGCGGGCGTGGTAATCGATATGTCGGGTTCGCCGCCGAGCGTGATCGCGGCGGTGGACGCGAACCGCGCAAGACCGCAAGGCAAGAACGGGAGGAGGAGCCTCGACCGGCTCCGCAGGCAACCGGGAGCAGGCGATGAACCACCATGGCGCATGGTTGGCGGCCGCGATCATGGGCCTGACGCTGCTGGGCACGCGGCCGGCGGACGCCGAGACCATCGCTGTCTTCACCAAGAGCGCGGGCAATCCCATCTCCCGCGCGGTGCGCGCCGGGGCCGAAGCGACGGCGAAGGCGCGCGGGGTTACCGTCTTTCACTACATCCCGACTTCGCCCGACAACGTCGCGCAGCAGACCGCATTGGTCGACGAGGCGCTGGACGCCAAGCGCGACGCCATCGTGTTCACCCCTGTCGACGTCAAGGCCATGGTTCCGGCGGCGCGGAAGATCAATGCCGCCAACGTCCCCTTGGTCAATATCGGCGACCGGCTGGCCGGCGCTTCCGCCGTCGCCTTCGTCGGCACCGACGATTACGGCATCGCCCTCGCGACCGCGCGCGCCTTGCTCAAGGCGATGGGCGGCAAGGGCAACGTCGTCATGCTGGAAGGTCCCGCGGCCGTTCCTACCGCTGCCGGCCGGCTGCGCGGTTTCAAGGATGCGTTGAAGGAGTTTCCCGACGTCAAGGTCGTGCTCTCGAAGAGCGCGATGTACGCCCGCCCGGCGGCTGCTGATCTGGTCGCGACGCTGCTGAAACTGAACGCCACGCCGCAAGTCGACGGCGTTCTCGCCGCCAATGATGCGATGGCGTTCGGCGCAATCGAGGCGTTCAAGCAAGCAAAGAAGAAACTGCCGCCGGTCGTCGGCATCAACGCCAGCAAGGAAGCGGTAGAGTTCATCAAGACCGGCGAGATGCTGGCCAGTGGCGACTACAACGGGCTGGTCGAGGGCTGCCTCGGCGCCGAGATCGCCGTCCGCACCCTTCGCAGGCAGCCGGTGCCCAAGGAGGTATTGGCGAAGACCGCCGTGGTCGACAAGACCAACTACCAGGCCTACGAGATCCCGGCCGAGCGCCGGCCTTGTCCGACGCTGGAGAGCATGGCGGCGAAGTGAATGCCGCCTGCGTCGACCGCCGTGGCCGAGCGTGAAGCCGGCGATCGGGCGATCGTTGCGAACCGCGCGCTGGCGGAGGCGACATCTCACGGCCGCAAGCGCAGCCCGGCAAGCCGGTAATGCCTTGCAGCAGCGGGATTTCTCCGCTGTCGCGGCAGGACCGTGGCCTCGCGCCGCAGCTCTCAGGCTTGTCGTCGCCGCCGTTGAATCGTGACATGATGCGCGATGCGTTCGGCTCGGCAATCAGCCATTCGACTCTTGCAACTGATGATGGTTGCATCAGCGGTGCTGCCGGCGGTGCTGTTCGCGCTCGCGGCCTGGCTCAACTATCGCCACGAGCACGCCCTCGCCGACGACCGGATCGAACGCTCGCTCGACATCCTTCATGAGCATACGCTCAAGGTCTTTCAAACGGTCGAGCGGACGATCGCCGAGGTCGACGAAGTCGTGCGCAGTATGTCGGACGAGGACCTCCGCAAGGACCAGTCGCGCCTGCACGCGCGCCTGAAAAGGATCGTCGACGCGCTCCCCCAATTGCGCGCGATCTTTCTCATCGACCGTGACGGGCGCCCGCTGGTTTCCAGTCAGCTCGCGCAGGTGCCCGCCGACTTCAACGTGCGCGACCGCAGCTTCTTCGGCGCGCTCATGGCGGGATACGCCGGAACTTATGTCAGCGACGTGATGATGCCGAGGCTGACCGCGTTCGGCACGCCGTTCTTCGTGCTCTCGCGGCGGCGCCCGGCCATCTCCGCGGACGGCGAGTTCAATGGCGTGGTGGCGGTCGCCGTCCTGCCGAGCTATTTCGAGGAATTCTACGCGCTCATCGGTCGCAGCCCCGGAAGCCTCTACGCCCTTCTTCGCGCCGACGGCAAGTTTCTCGCCCGCTATCCGGAGCACCCCGAACGGCAGCGCGGGCTCGAAGCCGAGAGCGGCCTGCAAGCGGCGCTGGCGCAGGGGGCGCAGCGCGGCATCATCACCATCCCGGCATCGCAGAACGGCGGGCAAGAGCGGCGGGTGGGCTTTCGCAAGCTCGAGGGCTTTCCCGTATACGTCGTCGCCGGCATCGACAGCGCGGCGATCGAGGGAGAATGGCTCGCGACCATGGCGAGCCATCTCATCTTCGGCGTGCCCGCCACGCTGCTGCTCCTGGTCATCATCGGCATCGCGTTGCGGCGCACGCGGCGGCTGCACGACGAGGCCGAGCGGCGCGAGGCCGCCGAGGCCGCGTTGCGCCAGGCGCACCGTCTCGAAGCCATCGGCCAACTGAC
>JBAUOM010000368.1:0-9754 GCA_049579765.1 Xanthobacteraceae bacterium | reverse complement strand
GCACGTGGCCGCCGCCGAGGAAACGCCAGCGCCGGCGGTCGCGCGCCTGCGCCGCGATGCGGACGTTCTCGCGCACGGTCAACGCGGGAAAGACGTGGCAGAGCTGGAAGGTGCGGGCGATTCCCTTCTGCGCCACCGCGTGCACCGGCATTCCGGTGATGTCCTCGCCGGCGAAGGCGACGCTCCCCGCACTCGGCTTGAGCACGCTGGTGATCAAGTTGAAGACGGTGGACTTGCCGGCCCCATTCGGGCCGATGACGGCGCGAATCTCGCCCTGTTCCACCGTCAGGTCGACATCGTCGACGGCGATCAGCGCGCCGAACCGGCGGACCAGCCGCTTGCATTCAAGTAGCGGCACCCGACGCCTCCTCGCCGCCATTGGAATTGGGACTCGCGCGCTTCCCCCCGAGCCGGCGCGTCAGCATGCCCCAGATGCCGTGCGGCGCGAACATGACGAAGGCCATGAAGATGGCGCCGAAGATGAGCGGCCAGAGGTTGGTCAGCTGGGAGAGCTGATGTTCCAAAAAGACGAAGGAAACCCCGCCGAGTATGGGGCCGATCAGCGTGCCGGCTCCGCCCACGATCACCATGATGAGGACGCGGCCGGAGGCGAGCCAGAAGAACAGCTCGGGCGACGCGAAGCCGGCGAAGGCGGCGTACAGCGCGCCCGCAAGCCCGCCGAAGCCATAGGCGAGCACGACGGTCGCGATCTTGTACGCGCGCGTGTTGTAGCCGAGCGCGATGGCCTTGGCTTCGTTCTCGCGGATGCCGGCGAGCACGGCGCCGAACGGCGAACGCACGATGGCTCGGCACAGCAGGTAGGAGCCGAGCAGGCAGGAGAGCACGAGATAGTAGTAGCCGAGCTTGCTCTGGAACCAGTCGATGCCGAAGGGCCCGGCAGGGCGTGGAATTCCGACCAAGCCGTCCGAGCCGCCGGTAACGTCGCGGAACCGGAACAGCATGGCGTAGCCGAGTTGCGCGAAGGCGAGCGTGAGCATGGCGAAGGACACGCCGGTCGAGCGCGTGCAGATCCAGGCGATCGGCACGGCGATCAGGACGGTGACGGCCACCGCCAGCAGGATGCCCGCCGGCAATGGCACATGCGCGTGGCTGAGGATCAGCGCGTAGGAATAGGCGCCCAGCCCATAGGCGGCGGCGTGGCCGAACGAATAGAGCCGGCAATAGCCCACGAGCAGGTCGAGGCTCATCGCGAACAGACCGAAGATCAGCGCCTCGACCAGAACGGTCAGCGCGTATTGCGGCACCGCGAACGGCAGCACCGCGCAGGCCGCCGCGGTTACCGCGAAGAGCAGCCTCCAATGCACTCAATCCTCCTTTCCCAGCAGCCCTCCGGGTCGGATCACGAGGACGAGCAGCATCAGGAGGTACATGAACGCCAGCGCGAGATCCTGGAAGTAATAGGCGCCCATAACCTGCACGAAGGCCACCAGCACGCTGCCGATGATCGAGCCGAGGAACGATCCCATGCCGCCGATGATGACGATGACGAAGGCGTCGATGACGACGCTGGTCCCCATGCCGAGAAACGCCGTCACCAGCGGCGCTGCCAGCACGCCGCCGAGCGCGGCCAGCGCGCAGCCGAAGCCGAAGACCGCGGTTCGGACCATGTCGACGTCGGTGCCGAGCGCGTGGACCATTTCGGCGTTCTGCGAGACGGCGCGGATGAGCAAGCCCGGGCGGGCGCGCTCGAGGAATTGCCAGATGGCGATGGCCGCGGCAGCGCCGAGCCCGATCAGGAACAGCCGATAGAGCGGGAACGGCTGGTCGAGAATGACCACGATGCCGCGCAGGAAATCGGGAATGCCGGTGCCGAGCGGCTGCACGCCCCAGATCAGCCGGATCACTTCGCTGAGCACGACGGCGAGCCCGAAGGTGAGCAGGAGATAAGCCCCGCCGTCGCGGCGGCCGTAGAGAGGGCGCAGCATCGCCCACTCGAAGGCCATGCCCACCAGGCCGACGACGACCGGGGCGACCACGAGCGAGACGAGAAAGCTGCCGGTGACCACGTTCGCGGTGTAGCCGACATAGGCGCCGAGCATGAAGACGACGCCGTGGGCGAAGTTGACGATGCGCATGATGCCGAAGATCAGCGTCAGCCCGCAGGCGATGAAGAACAGGATCGACGCCTGCGAGAGCGCGTTGAGACACTGCGCCAGAATGAAGCCGAGCCAGTTCATCGATTGTCTTGGAAGCACGCGGCCGAGAGCGGGCGGCCCGGCGGGGCCGCCCGCAAGCTCGGCGTCAGCGGTTGCGGAAGCTGGCGCTTCGGCAATCCGGCGTCGTCATCTCGCGCGGATAGATCTTGACGATCTCGCCGACCGGTTCGGCGAACTTGTCGTCCTTGGCGACCTTCACCACGAAGCCCTGGTTCTCGCCCTGATGGTCGCATTTGCGCATCAGCACCGGCCCCTTGACGCTGGTGACGTCGAGGCCCTCCATCGCCGCGACGATCTTCATCGGCTCGGCCGAGCCCGCCTTCTCGATGGCCGCGAACAGGATCATCAGCGCCTGATAGATCTCGCCGTCGGTCCAGTCCGGGATCTCGTTCTTGTACTCGGCTTGAAAGGCGGAGACGAACGCGCGGTTCTCCGGAATGTCGTAGGTGACGGCGTAACGCGAGGAGCCGACCAGGCCGAGCGCATCCTTGCCGAGCACCTTGATGTCGGCCTGCGCCACGATTTCGGTGAAGAACTGCACCCGCTGCGCGAGGCCGTATTGGGCGGCCTGCGAGTAGAACGCCCGCGCCTCGTCGCCCTGCAAGGCGACGTAGCAGCCCTGCGCGCCGGATTGCAGGATCTTGGTGATGTAGGTGGAGTAGTCCTTGTTGCCGACGGGAGCGTAGATCTTGTCGAGAAGCTCCTTGCCGACCGCCTTGATCTGCTCCTCGAAGGCGGCGTTGCTGGAGCGGCCCCAGGCGGCGTCGGACGCGATGGCGATGAACTTCTTCTCGGGCGCGTCCTTGAGATAGAGCGCGAGCGCGCGCGCCCCCATCGGCGCCGACGTATTGGCGCGGAAGAACCGCGGCACGAACAGCTCGGCCGTGAGCCGGCCGTCGCCGTTGCCGTGGGAGAGGAAGACAGCGTTCCAATCCTCCAGCTTCGGCAACATGGCCGCCGCCTCGGAGGAGACGATGACGCCGGTCAGGATGCGGCAGTCGTCGCGCTCGACCAGCTCCTGTGTCTTGCGCACGCATGTGGCCGGATCGCCTTGCGTATCCTGAAACAGGAACTCGATCGGGCGCCCGATCACGCCGCCCTTTGCGTCGGTCATTTTCTTGACCAGCCGGCAGGTGCGCATCACCTGGCTGCCGAGGATGGCGTAGCCGCCGGTGATCACCGTCGGAATGCCGATCTTGATCGGCGTGGCCGCGTCCGCCCGGCGCAGGAACGCAGGCGCGGCGAGAAGTGCGGAGCCGGCGACGGTCGCTTCGAGCACTTGGCGGCGCGTGATTGCCGACGCCCGGTGCTTGTCCTTGCTTATCATCATTTCCTCCCCTTACTTTTTATGGACCATAACTATACACAACACGCAGGCTGCGCAAAGCACGGAACGCGAGCGAGCGGCAACCTGGTCGCGTTTCGGTCACCGGCCGCCGAGGATCGACGCTGCGAGCGCCCGCGGATCCCGCTGCGGCCAGGCCCCGACATCGACCGCGTGGAAGAAGTCTGCGATATGCCGATTGAAGGCGTCAGGGTCCTCGAGGTTGATGAGATGACCGGCATTCGGCATCACGACCAGCGCGGAGGTCGGGATCGTCCGCTTCATGAGCAGGGCCGGCTCCAGGCAGGGCCAGTCTTCGTCGCCGGTCATGATCAAGGTCGGCGCCGTGATCGTCCGCATCCTTTCGACGAGATCGAACAGAGAAGGCCGGCGTTTCTGCACGCCGCGCATGGTTAGCGCCGAGCCTTGGGAGGAATGCTCGGCCAGTTGCCCGGCGAACTCCTTCCAGCCGCGCGGATCCTTGTTCTGGAACTGCACGCGCGTAGGGCCGATCGCGTAGGTTTCGCTCGCCTTGGCCATGCCGAGCGCTTCGAACTGGGAGGCAGAATTCTCCGCTTCGTCGGCGAATTTTTGCCGCTCGCCGGGCGCGGCGCCATATCCGCATCCCGCGATCACCAGCGAGCGCGCGCGGTCGGGATAGGTGAACCCGAAATGCAGCGTAGCAAAGCCGCCCATCGACAGCCCAACCACGTGCGCGCTGTCGATGTCGAGGGCATCGAGCACGGCGCGGATGTCGTCGCGCGCGCGATCCTGCGAATAGCGTTCGCCGTCGGCGGGGACGTCCGAGGGCGGGTAGCCGCGCGCATTGTAGGCGATGCAACGGTAGCGTCGGCCGAAGTAGCGCAACTGGGGTTCGTAGGAGCGGCGATCCCCCGCGAATTCGTGCACGAACACGACAGGGATTCCGGACCCGGTTTCCTCGTAGAATAGCCGGATCTCGTCGTCGGTGGTCAAATACGGCATGAGATGATCCCGGACCTGGGTTCGAGGGCGCGCAACCATCTTGGCCCGCTTTTTTCGCCACCCTCAACCCGATTGTTGCCGGGCCCCGACGCATGCCCGGCTGCAACGCTGCGCGGTCAGCCTCGATTGACGGCCTTCGGCCGATGCGAATAGTCTCGAACCCGCCGCCTTCTCCAACGAGCAGGAGTCATGTCCCTCATTTCACATGGGAATTTCTGCCGGGCCGCGGCCCTGTGGGTTGCCGTCGCGCTGGCGCTTCCGGCCGCCGGCGCGCGCGAGTTCCGCGTTGCCGATACCCAGGCGGAGGACTATCCAACCGTGCAGGCGCTGCAGTTCATGGCCCGGCAGGTCGAGGAGCGGACCGGCGGCCGCCACCACATTCGCGTCTTCCACTCGCGCCAGTTGGGGGAGGAAAAGGACACCATCGAGCAGACCCGGGTCGGCGCCATCGATCTCAATCGCACCAATGTGGCCCCGATCGGCTCCCTGATACCCGCAGCAAACACGCTCGCACTGCCATTTATGTTCCGCTCGTTCGATCATCTCCACAAGGTGCTTGATCACGCCATTGGCGAGGAGATCCTGGCCGGTTTCCAGCAGCACGGCTTCGTCGGCCTGGCATTCTACGATTCGGGATCGCGATCGATCTACAACAGCGTAAAGCCGGTTCGCACGCTCGCGGACATGAAAGGATTGCGGATCCGGGTGCAGCAATCCGAGCTGATGTCCGACATGATCAGGGCGCTCGGGGCGGAGCCGGTCGAGCTTCCCTACGGACAGGTGCTGACCGGCTTGTCGACCCGACTGATCGACGGCGCGGAGAACAACTGGCCCTCCTATGTCACGACCAACCATTACAAGCTTGCGCCGTACTATACCTTGACCGAGCACACGATGGGGCCGGAGGTACTTGTCATGTCGCTGCGCGCGTGGGAAAGCCTGTCGGCCGAGGACAGGGAGATTTTCGCGACGCGGCGCGCAAATCTAGCACCTTCATGCGCGGTCTCTGGAGCGGACTGGAGCAGCGTTCGCGCCAGCAGGCGCGTGCCGCCGGCAACACGATTGTCGAGGATTTCGACCGCAAGCCGTTCGAGAACGCCATGAAAGCCATTTACGCAAAGGACGTGACGGATCCGGGCTTGCGCAGGCTGATCGAGCGTATTCGCCAGGTTCAATGAGCTTCGATTTGGTCGCCCTCAAGGATGAGCAGCCGGCCGCGCGCACCACGCGGCCGCGGCGAAGCCTTGACCTGGAGACCGAGAGCTTCGTTCGTGTGCTGCCGATCAGGTGGCGACTGCTGTCGATCGCCGCCCTCAATGCCACGGTCGCCGTGATCCTCGCGGCGCTGATCTGGAACGGCGCCAACGTGTTGAGCCGCGCCTGGGACGACGTCCGCAGGGTGCGCGAATCCGACAAGCTCCTCGTGCTGCTCGAAAGCGAGGCCAGCCGCCTGCAGAATTTGATCCACCGCTACATCAATCAGCCGAGCCAGGAGGTGCTGACGGAAATCCTGGGCCTGCACGGCGAGGTCCTGAGCACGCTGCGCAACCGCGGCGCCGTGGATCCCGTTCTCTCCGGCTCGGCCGACGAATTGCGCGCGGTGACCGAACGCTTCCTCCAGGGCTTCGGCGAGGTGCGCGCGGTGCAGACCACGCTCTCGCACACCTACGAGAACGACGTGCTCAAGCCGGCAAAGGAGATGGCAGGGCTTTACGCCATCATCGAGGGCGCCATCGCCAAACGGGATGCCTTGCTGCTGCCGTCGCTGGGAAAATCACGCGAGGCTTTCACCGCGAGTCTGGTCGCCGCCAACGCCTTCTACCTGTCGCTCGCCTCGGACGCCGCCGACGAGGCCCGACGCAACATCGCGACCGTGGAACAGACCATCCCGGTGATGATCGATCTCGCCGAGAACAATCTGCAGCGCTCGGCGCTGGCAGCGCTGGCTCAGCGCGCCGCCGCGTTCCGCGACGGGATGAAGACGCTGGCCGAGCAGTTCGCCATGCGCACCAGCCTGCTGCAGACGGCGATCGACGACAACCAGGCCGCTATGATCGCGGTGATCAACAGGCTCTCCTCGCAGATGACGCTGCGCGAGCTGCAGGCGCAGGCGAGCTTCGACCACACGCTCGCCGACATCTATCAGAACGTCGCGCTGGTCGCGGTGATCTTCCTGACCCTGATCGTCGTCATCGGCGTGCTGATCGCGCGCAGCATCATCCTGCCGCTCAAGGAGATCATGGGGGCGATGCACGCGGTCGTATCGGAGAAATACGATCAGCCCATCCAAGGTACGCACGCCCGGGACGAGATCGGCGAGATGGCGCGCGCGGTCGCGGTGTTTCGCGAGAATGCCATAGCCAAACGCAAGGCTGAAAACGAGTTGCGGGCCTCGAAGGAACGCGCCGAGGAGGCGCTCGAGGATTTGCGCGAGGCGCAACAGAACCTCATCGCCGCCGAAAAGCTGGCGGCGCTCGGCGGTCTCGTCGCCGGCGTCGCGCACGAAGTGAACAATCCCATCGGCATCAGCCTCACGGTAGCCTCGAGCTTTGCGCGCAGGTGCGACGATTTCGCCAAGGAGGTCGGTTCCGGTCCGCTGCGGCGCTCGCGGCTCGACGAATTCCTCGAGGGCGGACGCGACGCCGCCAACCAGCTGGTGGCCAATCTCCAGCGCGCGGGCGAACTGGTGCAATCGTTCAAGCAGGTCGCCGTCGACCGCAGCCACGCGGAGCGGCGCCCGTTCGATCTGCGAGAATCGACCGATCAGATCGTCGCCAGCTTGCGCCCCGTGCTGAAGAAGTCGCAGATTTCGCTGACCCTCGACATGCCGACCGGCATCATGATGGACAGCTATCCGGGCTCCTACGGCCAGGTCTTGACCAACCTGTTCCTCAACAGCGTCGTCCACGCCTTTCCCGACGGCCGTGCCGGAAGCATCATCGTCGAGGCGCGGCAGGCTCGCGACGACGTGGACATCTTCGTCTCCGACGACGGCGTGGGCATGGCCGAGGAGACGCAGCGGCGCGCGCTCGACCCGTTCTTCACCACCCGCCGCAACGCGGGCGGAACCGGCCTCGGCCTACACATCATCTTCAATCTGGTGACCCAGCAGCTGGGCGGCCGGCTGACCTTCGAATCGAGGCTCGGCTGGGGCACGCGGTTCCGCATCACCATCCCGCGCGTGGCGCCGGGCGAATCGCCCCCGATGCAGCCCGCGGCAATCATGGACAAGGCGCATGGCTGACGACGACATCGTCCAACTGATCGAAGATCCGGGTGACGAGCCCCCGGAGCGAGGCCCGCGCTGGAAGATCGCGGTAATCGACGACGAGCCGGCCGTGCACGACGGCACGCGCTTCGCGCTCCACGACTACCGCCTGAACGGGCAAGGGCTCGAAATCCTCTCGGCTTATTCGGCCGCCGAGGGGCGCGAGCTGATGCGCAACCATCCGGACGTGGCCGTGGTGCTGCTCGACGTGATCATGGAGAGCGACACCGCCGGACTCGGTCTGGTGGAATTCATCCGCAAGGAGCTCAAGAACGAGACGGTGCGCATCATCCTGCGCACCGGCCAGCCGGGCCAGGCGCCGGAGCGGCGGGTCATCGTCGACTACGACATCAACGACTACAAGGCCAAGACTGAGCTCACCGCCGACAAGCTGTTCACGGCGCTGACGGCCGCGCTGCGCAGCCACCAGCAGCTGCAGCGCATGATGGAGACCCGCCGCGGGCTCGAAATCATCATCGAGGCGGCGTCGGCGCTGTTCGACTTCAAATCGATGCAGCGACTGGCGGAAGGCGTGCTCACGCAGATCGCGTCGCTGCTCAACGTCGACTGCGCGGGGATTCTGGTCTTGCGCGAGGGGCAGAACGCGCACGAGACGTTCTCCGTGCTCGCCGGGTCCGGCTGCTACAGCCGGTTCATCGGCAGCGACGTCTCGCAAATCCTCGAGCGCGACCTGCGGGCGCTGGTCGAGGAGGCGTTCTCGCGGCGCCATCACGAGTTCTCGTCGCGCCGATCGGTGCTCTACATCAAGACCCTAAGCGGGCGCGAGGTCGTGGTCGTGCTCGAGGCGGCGCGGCATCTCTCCAACACCGACCGCGCGCTGGTCGAGATCTTCTGCAGCCGGCTCTCCATCGCCTTCGACAACGTCATCCTCTACGAGCAGCTGCAGCGCGCGAATACCCGACTCGAGGAGCGCGTCGCCGCGCGCACCCAGGATCTGACCAACGCCAACCGGCGCTTGGCGGCGCAATGGGCGCGGCTGCGCCAGGCCAATTCCTTCAAGAGCGAGATCCTCGGTACTGTCGCCCACGACCTGAAGAATCCGCTGGGGGTGATTCTCGGCCGCACCGAAATACTGAAAGAGATGATCTCCGGCGCCGGCGCGCTCGACGACAAAGTCACCGCGCAGATCGCCTACATTCGCGACGCTGCCAATCGCCTCACCGAGATGGTCGACGATCTCGTCTCGGACGCGATGGCCGACGCGCTCGACATCACCATCCGGCGCGAGCCCGTCGACATCTCGGTGCTGGTGCAGGAGGTGGCGGAGGCAAACCGGCCGATCGCCGCGAGAAAGAAGCAGTCGGTTACCGTCATCGCGCCTCCCGATCACGCCGCGATGTGCGACTCCGACCGTATCCGCGACGCCATCGACAATCTCGTGAGCAATGCCATCAAGTATACGGCGATCGGCGGGTCGATCGATCTCTTGGTCGCGCGCGATGAGAACGGTATACTCGTGCAAGTCAGGGATCAGGGTGCCGGCCTGTCGCCGGAAGACATCTCCCGGCTGTTCGGACGTTTCCAGCGGCTTTCGGCGAAGCCGACCGCCGGCGAGACCTCGACCGGCCTCGGACTTTCGATCGTCAAGCGCATCGTCGATCTGCATGGCGGGCGCATCACGGTCGAGAGCGCTGGTCCCGGAATGGGCGCGACCTTCAAGATGACGTTGCCGGTGACATGAGCCAAGCGCAGCACATCGTAGTCGTCGACGACGAGCAACCCGCGCGCGAAATGGTCGGCGACTATCTGCGCATGCACGGCTTCAGTGTCAGCCTGTGCGACGGTGGTGCAAGCCTGCGCGAGACCATCGGGCAGCAGGTGCCGGACCTGATCGTCCTCGATCTCAACATGCCGGAGGAGGACGGTCTTTCTATCATCCGCGACCTCAAGCGGCGGTCCAGCATTCCGGTCATCATGCTCACCGCGACCGCCAGCGCCATCGATCGGGTGGTCGGCCTCGAGCTCGGCGCGGACGACTAC
>JBAUOM010000367.1:0-2488 GCA_049579765.1 Xanthobacteraceae bacterium | reverse complement strand
CCAGCACTGCCGCGAGCGGGGTCTTGAGATCGTGCGAGATCGAGGTGAGGAGCGCGGAACGCAAGCGGTCGGTCTCGATCGTGCGCTTGGCGCGGTCGACGTCCTCGACCAAGTAGACGCGCTCGATGGCGAGCGCGGCCTGATCGATCAGGGCGTCGAGCAGGCGGCGCTGATCGGGCGTGAGCAGCGGCCCCGGCTTGTCGCTGTCGATGCCGACGACGCCGATGGCGCCGCGGCCGGTGCGCATGGGCATGAACAGGCGCTTCGCCCCGGGAAGCGTGTCGGAGCCGCGTCCGGCCGGGCGATTGTTCTCCCACGCCCATTTCGCGGCGGCGATATCGGCGTCGTCGAGCATGTCCTCCGGCGGATATCCTGCCTTCACCGCGATGGAGCCATCCTCGGGCAACAGCAGCACCACCCGTCCCTTCAGCATCAACGCGGTCTGATAGGCGCTCGCCCACAGCACGTCGTCGAGCGTGCCGACGCCCGCGAGCTTGCGGCTGAACGCATACAGCGACTCGGTGGTGCGTGCCCGTCCCATCGCCGCCAGCGCCTGGGTGCGGGCGCGCGCCGCGACGTTGGAGACGATGACGGCCACGGCGGTGAAGAATACGAAGGCGGTGACGTTGGTGGGGTCCCCGATCGTGAAGGTATAATACGGCTCCATGACGAAGAAGTTGTAGCAGAGCGAGGAAGCGACGCTGGCGAACAACGACGGCCACAGCCCAAAGCGGACCGCCACACCGACGATGGCGGTGAGGAAGACGAGATCGATGTTCTCCACGCCGACCCAGGGCCAGGCCAGCTCGCTGAAGCCGAGAGCGACGGCGACCGTGAGCGATGCCACCGCATAGGGGCGAAGATCCATCGCCTCGACGCCTTCGGCCGCGCGCACCGTCTTCTTCGCGATCGGCTCGCCGGCAATCGCGTCACCGGCGATGACGTGAACGCTGATATTGCCGGACCGGCGCACGAGGTCGTGGACCACGGAGCCGTGTATGATCTCGAACCACCGCGCGCGGGTCGACTTGCCGACGATGATCTGGGTGACGTTGTTGCTCTGCGCATAGGCGATCACGTCGTCGGCGATGCGCCGATCGGCGCTGGGGATGGTGACCGCTTCGCCGCCGAGCGCTTCCGCCAGCCGCAGCGTATCGGCGATGCGGTCGCGCTCCTCCTCGCTGAGCTGCAGGCTGCGCCGACTCTCGATGTAGAGCGCGGTCCACGGTCCGTGTAGCCGGTCGGCCAGCCGCTTGGCGTAGCGCACGAGGCCGGCCGCGCGCGGGTCCTCGCTGATGCAAACCAGGATGCGCTCGCCGGCCGCCCACGGGCCCGGGATCGCATGCGCCTGCATATGGGTGAGCAATTGCTCGTCCACCCGTTCGGCGGTGCGCCGCAGCGCGAGCTCGCGCAGCGCGGTGAGATTGCCCGGAGAGAAGTAATGCTCCAGCGCGCGCTCGGCCTGCTTGGGCACGTAAACCTTGCCCTCCTTCAGGCGCTCGATCAGGTCGTCGGGGGTGAGATCGACGAGCTCGATGGCGTCGGCGCGGTCGAACACCGAATCCGGCACGGTCTCACGCACGCGAACATGCGTGATCTGCGCGACCACGTCGTTGAGGCTCTCGATGTGCTGGATGTTGACGGTGGTGTAGACGTCGATGCCGCGGTTCAGCAGCTCCTCGACGTCGAGGTAGCGCTTGGGGTGACGACTGCCGGGCGCGTTGGTATGGGCAAGCTCGTCGACCAGCGCGATCTGCGGGCGACGGGCGATGACGGCGTCGAGGTCCATCTCCTCGAGCCACTGTCCCCGGTATTCGAGCCGCTTGCGAGGGACGATCTCCAGGCCCTCGAGCAGGGCCGCGGTCTCCTTGCGCCCGTGGGTCTCGACGACGCCCACGACGATGTCGTACCCGTCCTGCTTCCTGGCGCGCGCCTGCTGCAGCATCTCGTAGGTCTTGCCAACGCCCGGAGCCGCGCCGACGAAGATCTTGAGCCGACCGGCGCGGCGCTCTTCGCGCCGGGCCGCTTCGAGCAAGGCTTCCGGCGAAGGTCGCTGGTCAGAGTGGCTGCGCAGATCTGCCATCGCGTATCGACGTCCCGACGTCCCGACGTCTCGGCCGCGTCATGTCACCGTGCGGTTGCCCGATCCAAGGCGAGATTCAACGCCAGCACGTTCACGCGCGGCTCGCCCAACAAGCCGAGGGTGCGTTCCTCGATCTGCTCGTTGACGAGCTGGCGCAGGCGATCTTCCGGCATGTTACGCGCTTTCGCCACGCGCGGCACCTGGAACAGCGCGGAAGCTGGGGAAATGTGCGGATCGAGGCCGCTGCCCGAGCTGGTCACGAGATCGGTTGGAACCTGGGCGGATGGGTTCTCCTGCCTCAATCTCTCGACGTCGGCCTGCACGCGCTCGATCAACACCTTGCTGGTGGGGCCCAGATTGGAGCCGCCGGAATTCGCCGCGTTGTAGGGCGCGGGCACGGTCTTG
>JBAUOM010000366.1:0-1932 GCA_049579765.1 Xanthobacteraceae bacterium | reverse complement strand
CGCGGAGCTCTCGTCCATCTCGTCGACGAGCCCGCGCAGCTCGCGGAGGTTTGATGCCGTGATGCGCGGCGCGAGCAGCCGTCCGACCAGCTCATCGAGAGCGGCGCGGACGACGTAGAGCTCGCTCGCCTCCTCGGCACTGACCTCGCGCACGAAAACGCCGCGGTTCTTGGTCTGCCTGACGAGGCCCGCCTCCTCCAAGGCGCGAAACGCCTCCCGCACCGGACCGCGGCTGACGCCCAGTCGGCACGCCAGCTCCGCCTCGCCGAGCTTGTCCCCGGGCTCGAAGGTGCCATCGAGAATGAGGCGGTGGATCTCGTCGCGCACCGCATCGGGCAGCGACGTCGACTGCAGAATTTCCAGAGCGCTGGCCTTGGCCGGCATCGAGGGACTCGTCATCACAGCGGCGGCGCCGCCCGCGGTGCGGACGCATTAGTCTTTTAGGCCAGGGCCGCGCCACTGTAAATTGTTGACAATCTGCCGGCCGGCCGGTGGAATTGAGCAGGGGATTACCGGTGGCGGCCGGCCCCGCTGCGGGACGAGGAGAAGATCGCCATGGTTGCGCGCATGCGTCCCATCGCCCTGTGCGTTCCGGATCCGGAACGTTCCGCGCGGATGCCCGGGCAGGCCGTCGGCTGGCGAAGCCCGGTGAAGGAGGTCGCTCCGGCGGGAGCCAAAGCCGGGGCCGTCGAGTAACGTGAAGCCCGGCGCCTTCGAGTATGTCCGGCCTGGGAGCGTCGCCGAGGCGATCGCCGTTCTGTCGCAGGCGAGCGGCGAGGCGCAGGTGATGGCGGGCGGACAGTCGCTCGTCGCCATGATGAACCTGCGGGTGGCCTCGCCCGATCTTCTCGTCGACATCGCCCGGCTCGACGAGCTGCAGGCCTGCTCGGACGCATCCGATCACGTGTCGCTGGGCGCCTGTGTCACCCACGCGGCCATCGAGGACGGGCGCGTTCCGGACCCGTCGCGCGGCCTGATGCCAAGCGTGGCGGCAAACCTCGCCTATCGCGCGGTGCGCACGCGCGGCACGCTCGGCGGAAGCCTTGCGCTGTCGGATCCCGCCGCCGACTGGCCGACGGTGATGGCGGCGCTCGACGCGCAGGTGACGCTGCGCGGGCCGGACGGCCGGCGTTCGGTCGCCGCCGTCGAGTTCGCGACCGGTACCTATCAGACCGTGCGGGCGGCGGACGAGATCATCGAAAGCGTCCGCATCCCGAAACTGTCCGCGCACGGGCGCTGGGGCTATGCCAAGTTCTGCCGCAAGTCGGGAGAATTCGCGCATTCGATCGCCGCGGTCGTGCACGATCCGGAGCGCGATTATGCCCGCGTCGTGCTCGGCGCCGTCGACGGCGCGCCGATCGTGCTCGCGCGTACCTCGGCGCTCGTCCTCGGCGGCAATGCTAGCGACTGCCGGGCAGCCATCGCCGAGGATCTGCAGGGGCGGCCGTTCGACGATTTTCAAGCGAGCCTGCATGCGGCGATGACCGCGCGCGCTCTCCGGCAGGTGCTGGCATGAGCCGTGTGCGCTTGCGCCTGAACGGCAAGGTCGTGGACGACGACGTTCCGCCGCGCCTGTCGCTCGCCGATTTCCTGCGGGAGCGACGAAACCTCACCGGGACGCATCTCGGCTGCGAGCACGGGGTGTGCGGCGCCTGTACGATCCTGATCGACGGCGAGCCCGCGCGCGCCTGCCTGACATTCGCCGTGGCCTGCGATGAGCGCGAGGTCACGACCATCGAAGGCTTCGCCGACGATGCCGTCATGGCGGCGTTGCGCCAGGCCTTCCATCGGCATCATGCGCTGCAGTGCGGATTCTGCACTCCGGGCATGCTGATCACGGCGCGTGACATCGTCAGGCGTAATCGCGCGCGGTCGGAGCAGGATATCCGCAAGGAGCTCGCCGGCAATATCTGCCGCTGCACCGGCTATACC
>JBAUOM010000365.1:0-2156 GCA_049579765.1 Xanthobacteraceae bacterium | reverse complement strand
AGCCGCCACAGCCGCTGCACGAAGCGCCAGGCGCCCTGCACCCCCTCCTCGGTCCAGATCACGTCGCGCTCGGGCGGCGAATCCGACAGCATGAACCAGCGCGCCGTATCGGCGCCGTAGCTGGCGATGATGTCGTCGGGGTCGATGGTGTTGCGCTTCGACTTCGACATCTTCTCGATCGCGCCGATCGCGACCGCTTCGCCGGTTGCGATCAGCGTGGCGTGGCGCTCCGCGCCGGTGCCCTCGACCTTCACCTCGGCCGGCATGACCCATTCGCCGTCGGCAGCCTGATAGGTCTCGTGGATGACCATGCCCTGGGTGAACAGCCCGGCGAACGGCTCCTCGAGCCCGGCATGGCCGGTCGCCTTCATCGCGCGCGTGAAGAAGCGGCTGTAGAGCAGGTGCAAAATCGCGTGCTCGATGCCGCCGATATATTGGTCGACCGGCAGCCAACGATCGACCTGCTTGCGGTCGGTGGGCGCGGTCGTAATCCATGGGTCGGTGAAGCGCGCGAAGTACCATGACGAATCGACGAAGGTGTCCATGGTGTCGGTTTCGCGCAGCGCCGGTGCGCCGCATTGCGGGCACGTGACGTGCTTCCAGGTGGGATGGTGCTCGAGCGGATTGCCCGGCCGGTCGAAGTCGACGTCGCCCGGCAGCTCGACGGGCAGATCGCGCTCCGGCACCGGCACGATGCCGCAATGCTCGCAGTGGATCACCGGGATCGGGCAGCCCCAGTAGCGCTGGCGCGAAATGCCCCAGTCGCGCAGGCGGAAATTGACCTCCCGGCGTGCGACGGGGCGGCCGCCGCGCGCGGCGTGCTCGAGCCGGCGTGCGACCTCCTCCTTCGCCTCCGCAGTTGTCCTGCCGTCGAGGAAGCGCGAATTGATCATGCGGCCGTCGCCGTCATAGGCGGTGTCGGTGATGACGAAGGTCTTGGGATCCTGACCGGGCGGGCACACGACCGGCGTATTGCCGAGCCCGTATTTGTTGGTGAAGTCGAGGTCGCGCTGGTCGTGCGCCGGGCAGCCGAAGATCGCGCCCGTGCCGTAGTCCATCAGGATGAAATTGGCGACGTAGACCGGCAGCTTCCAATCCGGATCGAACGGGTGGACCGCCTTGATCCCGGTGTCGAAGCCCTGCTTCTCCGCGGTGTCGATCACTTCCTGCGCGGTGCCGTGACGCCGGCATTCCAAGATGAACTCGGCAAGCGCGGGATCCTTCGCCGCGGCGGCGGCCGCGAGCGGATGATCGGGCGACAATGCCATGAACTTGGCGCCGAACAGCGTGTCGTGGCGGGTGGTGAAGACGGCGAGCTCGGTTTCACCTTCGGGCGTGGTGGCGGGATCGAGCGCGAAGCGGAGGTGCAGGCCTTCCGAGCGGCCGATCCAGTTGCGCTGCATGACGCGCACCTTCTCCGGCCAGCGGTCGAGCCGATCGAGGGCTTGCAGCAAATCCTCGGAAAATTTGGTGATGGCGAAATACCACTGCGGCATTTCCCGCTGCACGACGATGGCGTCCGAGCGCCAGCCGCGGCCGTCGATCACCTGCTCGTTGGCGAGCACCGTCTGATCGACCGGGTCCCAGTTGACCCAGGATTCCTTGCGGTCGACCAGCCCCGCCGCGAGGAAGTCCAGGAACATCGCCTGCTCGTGGCGATAGTAGTCGGGATCGCAGGTCGCGAACTCGCGCGTCCAGTCGAGCGCCAGACCCATCGACTGGAACTGCGCCCGCATCTCCGCGATGTTGGCCCAGGTCCAGGCCGCCGGATGCACGCCCTTGGCGATGGCGGCGTTTTCGGCCGGCATGCCGAAGGCGTCCCAGCCCATCGGGTGGAGCACGTCGAAGCCCTGGGCGCGCCGGCAGCGGGCGACCACGTCGCCAAGCGTGTAGTTGCGCACATGGCCCATGTGGATGCGCCCCGACGGGTAGGGGAACATCTCGAGGACGTAGTATTTGCGGCGGGTGGGCGCCTGCGGCGCCCGGAACGTGGCGCGCTCGTCCCAGATCCGCTGCCACTTCGCCTCGGTCTCCTTGAACGGATACCGCACCCTCAAGGCGATCACCCTCCGCTGCCGAACCGCGGTGGTTTAGAAGAGCCGGCCGGGATTGCCTAGCAGAAAGCTGCGCCCCCCGGGATCGGAGCGGGCCCGGGC
>JBAUOM010000364.1:0-7054 GCA_049579765.1 Xanthobacteraceae bacterium | reverse complement strand
TGCCCGCCGTACGCCACGCCATCCTCGAACTCTTCGCTCGACTACCGCCGCAGCGGTGCCCGCATTGTCGAAAATGGATTTGCAACAAGCGGCGGCGTGAGTAAATCTGCCAAAGTAGTGCTAGTCGCTCTTCCTTCGATCGGCGGCTTCCGGAAGACGCCCCGACCGACGCTATGGATTCCAACATTTGGGTAGGAGGATGACCGATCGACAGCATGAGCCTCGCGCGCCAGCGCAAGTACTTCCCCCAACGGAACCCTCGGCCAACGCTCGGTCATGCGGGGACGTCCTTGAGATGGCTGAGGATGTCTTTGACAAGTTCGATTATGCGCTGTTCCTTGGCCAAGATCTCTCCAGCAAGGAGCTCCGGCGCCATGTGCTCGAAGTCTGTTGTGCTGCGAGGGTTCTTGCGATCGAGATTGCAGTTATTGGCAAGGAGCTCGCTGGCGGGGACCCTCCATGAGCGTTTCGAGCGCGGTCACCATCCGCGCATGGATGAGCGAAGAAGCGGGCTGGAGAACAACGCAGATCCCGTCAGGAGAACTATAACAGAGCCACCACACGTCGCGTGGATGGTCCGTTCTTCTCGGGGATTAGGCGGCCAAGCGCTCGCTGACCTCTAATGGAATCGACTGCTCGAATAACCGCGCCAGAGTTGCCTCTCTCGAGGCCCTATCGAGGGCATAGGATGTTCGTTTGAACTGCGCGCCGTTAAGCAAGCCATTGATGTAGCCGGCTACTGTGTCAGCCGCCATCACCAAGGCCGTGTCGACTGCATGGATGTAGCGACCTGTGACGGTCCCTTTGGAATGACCCACCAATGCCGCGATGGTCGCCTCGGTGAATCCCAAGTCGTTAGCGACACTGGCGAAGCTGTGGCGAAGGACGTGGGGCGTGATACCTTCAAGTCCGGTGTCCTTGACCAGCTTCCGCCAATACTTGGGAAATCCGACCAGCGGCTTTCCTTCCTGCGTACCGGGAAACACGAAAACCTCATCGAGATCCCGCTGTTGATTGTCGAGCAGGTCGACAGCTGGCAATCCAACTGGACGGATCGATGCGCCTTCCTTGCTATCGTCTAGGCGAAGGCAGCTGCTCTCAATATCAACCTCGGTTCTCTTCAAATTGACGCCCTCACTTCGCCGGCAACCGGTTAACGCCAATAGTCGGACGATCGACACAGCCGATTTAAACCGATCATCGCCAGCAGCCGTATCGAGAATTTTCCCAAGCACACGATAGTCGTCTTCGCTGAGGCGCCGGGTCCTGATGCGGTCGGCAGGCTTGCGCACCCCGTGCACGGGATTCTTCTCAAGTATACCATGCTCAATCGCATAGGTAAGAATGCCGCCCAAGAGACCTACCGCACGCGCCGCAGTTCCAGCCCCACCGCGAACGATGGCACGACCGCGGGGCTTCGTCTTTACGTCAGTTTTTGTCTTCCCCAACATCACATCGCGAATGAAGCGATTTATGTCTGATTGCGCGATGTCTTTGACACGGCGGGTCCCAAGCAGTGGAACGATATGACGTTGGATCCGACTCTTATCGATAACAAGAGTGGACGGCTTCTTGGGTCGCCGCCCCTTCCCTAGCACGAGACCGTTCTCGGCATCCCTGACGTACTGCGCGCACAGCTCCTTCACCGTGATCGCTCGCGCGTCGATCCGACGCTCTTCCGCCGGGTTCTGACCTTGCGCAATTCGCCCGAGGAGGATGCGCGCCTCCTTTCGCGCTGTTTCAGGAGTCCACACGCCGTGAAGACCGATCGTGTAGCGGCGCGTTCTACCGGCCGCCCGATATTGAATGAGATAGCTTCGCTTGCCCGACGTGAAGACGCGTAAGCCGAAGCCAGCGAGATCGTCGTCCCAGATGAAGTAGTCGGATGAGCGCGCTGTTGCGGCGTCAACGACACGCTTCGTGAGCTTCGCCATTCTCGGGGTCCTCCCGCATCGAACGCCCTGCTTCCGCGGAAGAACCACGGAAGCAGATTGCAGGAAATTGGCGCGTGCTCTGGCGTATCAAAGTCAACGAGAAAGTCAAAATTATTTAGCGATTCCAGCACGATATCGTACTCCAGCGAACGGTATCGGATTCTGGCGTAGACTGCTGTTTTTCCTCCGAAGGCAGAGGTCACAAGTTCGAATCTTGTCGGGCGCGCCAAAAAAAGCCACATGCGCCACCGTTGATGGTGCCCCCGCGATCCGATCCTTCGAGGGGCGGAAAGACCGGTCTCGACGCGGCTGCGGCGATCGAGCATCATCGCCGCGAGCTGACAGCACCCGCTCGTCGGCATGCCCACGATGTCGTCGGTTGGTGCGGCGCGTCGTCTCCTCGCGCGGACGACGACGACTGCACGGATCGGGCGCTGACGCCGATAGCGGACGGGTCGTGCTGCGACCGAGCTGGGATCGGCCCAGGGCGCAATCGAGAGACCAGGGAGACGGAAATGAGCTTGCAGGTGCGGCGGGTCGTGACCGGACATGACCGGGACGGACGCGCGGTCGTCGCGATCGACGAGATCGCGCAGAACATCGTGAGGAAGCGCGCGGGCTACGCCAGCTGCGTGGTGTGGGCGACCGAGAACTTTCCGGCCGACAACACCGACGCGACCGATGGCGCATCCAGAGACGTGCCGACCTCGGTTCCGAACGGCACCGTATTCCGGGTCGTCAGATACGAGCCGGGCGTGGCGCCTCGGATTCATCGCACCGATTCGCTCGATTATGGCGTCGTCATCTCCGGTGAAATCGACATGGAGCTCGACGGCGGGGAAGTCCACCTGCGCGCCGGCGACGTGATCGTGCAGCGCGGCACGGTGCACAATTGGATCAACCGGGGAACCGAGCCCTGCGTCGTCGCCTTCGTGCTCACGAGCGCCGAACCGCTCGCGATCGGCGAAAACAAGCTCGAGGCATTTGGCTAGGCGAACCAAGATGAGCCGCCTGCCGATAACCATCGTGACGTGGGATTACGACCGCGTGCGGGCGCTCGTCGACGGTCGCGTCCAAGTCGAGGGTTGCGAGGTCAACTACATCACCATGCCGGTGGAAGAGATCCTGGAGCGGGCGTTCTTCCACCATGAATTCGACGTCGCCGAGATCGGCCTCAGCCCCTATCTGATCGCCTTGTCGCGGGGCATCGCCCCCTATCTGGCGATCCCAGCGTTTCTGTCGCGCATGTTCCGCCATTCCGCGATCTATATCCGCGCCGACAGAGGCATCGAGAGCCCCGCGGATCTCAAGGGCAGACGCATCGGCGTTCCCGAATATCAGATGTCGGCGGCGATGTGGACGCGCGGCTTCCTGCAGGACGAGTTCGGAATGGCGGCGGCGGATATCGACTGGGTGCAGGGCGGTCTCGAGACGCCGGGCCGCCGCGACAAGTTTCCGCTCAATCTGCCCGACGGCTTTCCGCTGGTCTCCGCCGCGAACGGCCGGACGCTCTCGCAACTGCTGGCGGAAGGCGAGCTCGACGCCGTGATCTCGGCGCGGCATCCATCGTGCTTCGCCGCCGGGCATCCCCTGATCCGCCGCATGTTTCCGGATTATCGGGCCGCCGAACGGGACTACTATCGCCGCACGGGCATTTTCCCGATCATGCACGCCGTCGGCATCCGCCGCGACGTCTTGGAGAAACATCCCTGGCTGCCGGCGAGCGTCTACAAGGCGTTCGTGCGGGCCAAGCGGCTCGCCGACGCGGAATTCAGCGAAGTCACCGCGCTGAAGATCGGCTTGCCGTGGGTGGCCGCGGAATTCGACTCGACACGAGAGGTGATGGGGGACGACTTCTGGTCCTACGGAGTGGAGCCGAACCGCAAGACACTGGAACTGATGGCGCGCTATTCTTACGAACAGGGGCTCGCCGTGCGTCCGGTCTCGGTCGAGGAGATGTTCGTGCCGAGCACCTTGAACGAGATTCGTGTGTAGAGCGAGGCCGTTTCGGATTGGACCGCGATTTCGCGCCGGGTATTTGTCCGGTCGCATGCTCTCGTCCGAAACGTCTAGGGCTTTCCGCGATCAGGCCTGAGGGAGACGAAGATGTCCGTTCAGCTCATCTGCTGTTCGCACAGCCCGCTGATGACGACCGATATCGAGGAGAGCGAATCCAACCTGCACGCGGAATTCTTCCGCGAGCTCGATTCCTGCGCGGCGGCGCTGCACGCTTTCAATCCCGACCTCGTCGTGGTTTTCGGTCCGGATCATTTCAACGGCTTCTTCTACGAATTGATGCCCGCATTCTGTATCGGCACGGCGGCCGAAGGGACGAAAGACTGGCATTTGGAAAGCGGTCCGCTGCGCGTCCCCCGGGAGGTGGCGCTCGGCTGTGTCCGGCACTTGCAGTCGCGCGACTTCGACGTGGCGATCTCGCACCAGATGAAGGTCGATCACGGCATCACCATCCCGCTGTTCAAGCTCACGGGCGCGCTCGCGCGCTATGACGTCCTGCCGATCTTCGTGAATTGCGCCGCCGACCCGCGTCCGTCGTTTCGGCGCGTGCGCGGGTTCGGCGAAGCCGTCGGGGAGTACCTGGCCGGCAAGGACATGCGCATCACGGTCGTCGGCTCCGGCGGCCTCTCGCACGATCCGCCGACGCCGCGGCTCGATCAGAGCCCGGTCGACGTGGCGCGCCGGCTGATCGTGCGCCACACGCCGACGCAGCACGAGCTCGATGCGAGGGAGAACCGGGTGATCGAGGCCGCGCGCGATCTGGTCGTCGGCAAGGGCCCATGCTTGCCGCCGAGCGAGCAGTGGGACCGCGATTTCCTGGAAAAATTCCTCGGTCCATCACTCCAGTGCTTCGATGCCTTCACCGACGACGAGATCGACCGCATTGCCGGCTTCGGCGCCCACGAAGTCCGCACCTGGGTCGCGGCGGCCGCCAGCGCGCGCAGGATCGGGAACCTGAGCGCCGAGCTTCGATACTATCATCTGGTGCCGGAATGGATCACCGGCATGGGTATCGTCGTGGGTCAGGCGTGAGCGCCGCGGTCTCGCCGGGATTACGACGACATTTCGAACTCCGCGAATTGCCTGCGGCAAACGACCGATGATCGAGAAGATCGAAATCGAGCGCTGCACGGGATGCGGCATCTGCGACGCGGTCTGCCCGGCCGACGTGATCCATATGGAGCCGGTGGCGGTCCCGGTGGAGGTCGAGGGATTGTTGCAGACCAGGCTGTTGCCCGTGATCAAGTACCGCGAACATTGCATCACGTGCTTCAGCTGCGAGATATTGTGCCCGGAGCAGATCGTGGACGTGCATCCCTCGGTGAAGAACCGGCCGCGGCCCTGGTGACACAATGGCGAAACTCGACGGCGTATTGATCGAGACCGATGTGCTCGTCGTCGGTGCAGGCGCAGGCGGCCTGATCGCCGCGCTGAGCGCCAAGCGCCATGGCCCTCCCGGGACGCGGGTGACGCTGCTCGACTCGTGGATGATCGGCCGCACCGGCCACACCGCCTTCTCGAACGCATGGATGATCGTCGCCTTGCCCGGCGACGACCTCGACGGCATCACGCGCGAAATCGTCGCCGGCAATGACGGAATCGCCGACCAGCTGCTGGTGCGTGAGTCGCTCGAGCAATCCTTCGCCCGGCTTCGGGATTTCGAAGCGATCGGAATGAAGTTTCCGCGGACCGAGGACGGCGGCTATGTGCGACGCCCAACCCGCGGTCTCGATCTCGCCCGGGTGATGTACCCAGAAGGCGGCGGGCTCGAATTCTGCTGGCGCCTGCGCCTCGCGCTCGAGACCGAGGGGGTCCGACTGCTCGACCGCATCTTCGTGACCGGCCTGCTGCGCGCGCCGGACGGCGACCGTGTCATCGGCGCGGTGGGGATCCATAGCCGCACCGGTGTCTTCCACGTCGTCAAGGCGCGGGCCACGATCGTGTGCACCAACGCGATCACGTTCCGATCCGGCTTCGTGCGCGACATCACCGGCACCGGGACGCTGCTGGCCTATCGTGCCGGGGCCGCGCTACGCAACGCCGAGTTCAGCTACGTCCGGCCGGGCACGCCGAAGTTCTATTTCGAAGGCATCACGTTCGCGATCCAAGAAGGCGCCCATTTCGTCAATGCCAAGGGCGAGGCGTTCATGCGCGACTACGAGCCGGATTGGGCCGACGAGGCGGACGTGCCCCGGATCGCGCGCGCCATGGCGCTGGAGAAGGACAAGGGCAACGTCCCGCTTTATCTCGACATGTCGGCGATCCCGGAGGAGATGCGCGACGAGTTCATTCAGAGCAAGGTGAAATGGATGGACTATTTCTTCCGCAAGCTCGGATCGGAGGCGCGTACCGACATGTTCGGCAAGACGCCCTACTACGCCCTCAATCAGATGACCAAGATGGGAATCCGCACCGGCCCGGATTGCCGGTCCGATGTTCCCGGCCTGCTCGCGGCCGGGCTGGCGCAGGCCGGCTGCGCCAATCATTTCGCTGGCTTCCATATCGGGCTTTGCGTCGGCAACGGCTGGGTGGTGGGACGCAGCGCGATCGAGGATCTCGACCGGCTGCCGGTGCCGCATGTCGACGCCGGGCAGGTCCGCCTCCTGCACGACGAAACGATGCGGCCGCTGAACGCAGCGGCCACGGGCGAATCGGATCGGATCTTGCGCGATTTGCAGGCCATCATGTTCGCCTATGACGTCGGCATCCTGAAAAGCGCCGATCGAATCGAGCACGCGCGGCGCAACGTCGATGCGCTGGTGCAGCAGGTTCAGGAGCTTGCCGCGCCGCACACGCACGAGCTCGTGCGCCTCAAGGAAACCGAAGCGATGCTGCTCGCCGCGCAATTCATGCTGGGCGCGTCGCTGTTTCGCACGGAATCGCGGCTCAGCCACTTCCGTGAAGACTACCCGCGGCGCGATGATGCGAACTGGCTCGTCTGGATCGATGTCTCGCCCGGCGCCGAGCAGCCGGTATTTGCAAAAACGCCGATCCCGACGCCTTTATGCCCCGTGCTTGCGCGCTCCGCCCGCCCGACCCGCCTCGAGCAACGGCTCGCGGTCGCCGGCAGCTAGAGCGGGATGACTTTTCTTCGAATCGTCATC
>JBAUOM010000363.1:0-4210 GCA_049579765.1 Xanthobacteraceae bacterium | reverse complement strand
CCTGTCACCTCTGACTTCCTTTGTTCGATTACCCCTTGGTAGTGCGAATAATTCATGTAGAGCCGCGAATAGTCCAATGGGACAAACACGACTCGGGCCAAGGTTGGCCCCAAAAACCAGTATCCCGAAAGAACGATGATGCCGGCGAGGGTCGATGCCGCAGAGCGCATTTTCAGCTTTACGGCTTGGACGGCGAAGATGGCTAGGTACGCAATCATTAGCGGAAAGTAGAGCAAAAATAAGCAGAAAGAGATTGCCGTTAAGTATCCGGATCCTGTCCTATTCGCAGCATAGGATAGGATATAGTTGAAGGCCAAGAAAGCCACGGCAAAAAGCAGATAACTTAAAGGCATCGCCTTCCGCCGATCGGTTTTCTCACGTCCTGCAACGGACGGAAATGCTGCCATGGGGTTTGCTTGATGGATGCGCGGGTCGAGCCCGCGCATGACGAGCGACAGAGTCCGAGCATCAACTCGCCGCGGCGTTGACCGACTCGGGCACCGCCAGGCGGTAGCCGACTCCGAGCTCGGTCAAGAGGATGCGCGGCTGCGTCGGGTCGGCCTCGATCTTCTGCCGCAGCTTGCGCACGAAGATGCGCAGGTAGTGAGTGTCGTGCAGGTGCGGCGACCCCCACACCTCCTTGAGCAGGTACTGGTGGGTGACGACGTTGCCGGCGTGCTGGGCGAGCAACTGCAGCAGGCGGTATTCCTTCGGCGTCAGCATCACCCGCGTGCCGTTGATGGTGACGATGCGGGCGGCGAGATCGATGGCGAGCGGCCCGACCTTGACCACCGGCTCGCCGGCGGCGGCGCGCACGTGCCGGCGCAGGGCGGCGTGGGCGCGCGCCAGCAGCTCGGCCATGCCGAACGGCTTGACCACGTAGTCGTCGGCGCCGCGCCCCAACAGGCGCACCTTCTCGGCCTCGTCGGAACGCACCGACAGCACGATGATCGGAACGCTCGACCAGGCGCGCAGGCGCTCGAGCACCTCGGAGCCGTCCATGTCCGGCAGGCCGAGGTCGAGGATCACCAGATCGGGCGGCTTGAGCGTGGCCCAGCGCAGCGCTTCGCCGCCGGTCTCGGCGTCCTGCACGACGAAGCCGTCGAGCTCGAGCCCGGCGCGCAGAAAGCGGCGGATCTGGACCTCGTCGTCGACGACGAGAACGACGGGATTGGCTTCAGTCATCGGGACCGACCTCGGGTTGGTTCGCCGGCGTCGCAAACGGCAGATGGATCGACACTGTGGTTCCTTGATCGGCGCCCGGGCTCGCCGCCTGGATCTTGCCGCCGTTGGCGGTGACGAAGGCCTTCGCGATCCACAGGCCGAGGCCGGAGCCCGACGTGATCGCGGCATGGCGGGCGCCGCGAACGAAGCGCTCGCCGATCTGGGCGCTCTCCTTCGCCGTCAGCCCGGCGCCCTCGTCGTGTACCGAAAGCACGACGTCATGGCCGTTGCGCTTGGCGGCGACGGTGATCGGCGAGCCCGCGGGCGAATACTTGGCCGCGTTGTCGACGATTTGGACCAAGGCCTGCTCGACCAGGACGGCGTCGACGTAAATGAACGGCAGGTTCGAGTCCATGTCGAGCGAGACGTGGTGGCCGGACAGCCGCCGCCGCCGCCGCTCGAGCGCGGAATTGACGATGTCCTGGGGCTCGATCCATTCCTGCCGCGGCCTGATCTGCTCGCGGCTGATCCGGGTGGCGTCGAGCAGATTCTGGATGTCGTTGTTGAGGCGCTCGGCCTCGTCGCGCACGACGCCGGCGAGCGAGTTGAGCCGCTCGTCCTTGGCCACCAGGGGGGACTTGCTCAGGACCGTGGCGGCCCCCAGGATCGAGGCCAAAGGCGTGCGCAATTCGTGCGAGACCGAGCCGATCAGCGCCTCGCGCAACAGCTCGGTCTCCGAGCGCATTTTCGCGTCGTTGAGCGCCAGCGCGACGCCGAGCCGCTCGAGCGTGGCCGCAGCGTCGGCCAGCACGTCGTCGACCCGCTGGCGCATCTCGGCGAGGGTATGCGCGGGGACGCTGCCGAGATCGATGGCGATGACGCCGAAGTCCGGGTTGGTCTGCGACACCCGCCGGACCAGCCAGATATCGCCGGCGGCGTCGTGGACGGTAGTAGCGAGCGTGCGGCCGGCCTGCACCTCCGCGATCGCGTCGTGCACGCGTCGGCTCAGCGCGCCCTGGTCGGGCGTGGTCTCCCCGGCGGAGCCGGCACCGAACAGCACCACCTTGCGCTGGACGAGACTGGCGAGATGCTCCTCGATCGCGAGATAGATGTCGGCGGCCGACGACGCCGTCGCCAGCCGGCGCGAGAAGGCGTAGAGGTCGCTCATCTCCTTCTCGCGCTTGCGCGCGATCTCGGTGTGGCGCTTCATCGCGTTGGCGAGGTGGCTGGTCACGACGGCGACCACCATGAACAGGACCAGGTTGAGAATCTCGTTCGGCCGGGAGACATAGAAGCTGTAATACGGCGAGAAGAAGAAGTATCCGGACCAGAGCACGCCGGCGATCGCGGCGACCAGCGCCGGCACCAGGCCGAGGTGCCAGCCGGCGAGCAGCACCGGCAACAGATAGATGACCGAGCCGCGGCGCACATCGAGCCAGTGGATCAGCAACCAGGCGACGATCGTCGTGCCCGCGACCATCACCAGGGCGATGGCGCTGCCACGCAATTCGCGTCGGACCGCCTCCATTACAACCACGCACCTCTCCCGCGCCGGCAGCGGCGCCAGTGCACGGCCCCCGGTTAGAGAATAATACGTCCGCGCCCCGACGGTCAGCCCCGTCCCACCCTGCTGGTCAAGAGGCGCCGGTGCCGCGCAGGGTGGGCAGGCTCGGAGGCGCCGCCGCCTTGTCCATCCGCCCGCGCGCAATATGCTGCTTTCCCGACACGAACGACAGGCGACGAAGGCAAAACAAGCGATCACCCGTGATCCGCCTTGCGTCGTCGGAATGGGAGGCTGGCATCATGCGCATCGGTTGGAACTTGCTTGCGTCCGTGGCAGCGCTTTCGCTGCTGCTTGCGACGGGAGGAAAAGCCATGGCCGGATCGCTCGGCGGACCGCTGGAGCTTGCGGACGAAGGCAGCTTCTTCGTCAACGGCCAGAGCGCCGCGTCCAGCCATCCCGGCACGTCGGCGTTCAGCGCCCCGCAGCCCGGGACCATCACCGTCAACCAGATGTACGTGCAATACCGCATCCCAAAGACGGTGAGCGGCCCGGCCATCGTGATGGTGCACGGCTCCGGCCATACCGGCGCCGCCTACGAGACCACGCCGGAGGAACGCGAAGGCTGGGCGACCTATTTCGCCCGCAAGGGCTTCCCGGTCTACGTCGTCGATCATTCCGGCCGCGGGCGCTCCGGCTTCAACCCGACCGCGATCAACCGCGCCCGCGCCGAAGGCAATGCCGCGCTGCTGCCCGACATCCAGATCGCCCCGCGCGAGCGCGCCTGGTACTTCTTCCGCATCGGCAAGACCTACCCGACGCCGTTCCCGGGCTCGCAGTTCCCGGTCGAGGCCTTCGACCAATACACCGCGCAGCTCGTCCCCAACGCCGAGGCGACGCTCCCCGGCGCCGGCGCCAATACCGTGCAGGCGCTCGGCAAGCTGCTCGATCGCATCGGGCCGGCGGTGGTCATGGTGCACTCGCAGTCCGGCGCCTACGGCATGGACCTCGTGCGCGCCCGCGCCGTCAAGATGCTCGGGCTCATCAATGTCGAGGGCAATTGCGCGCCGGTCACGCCCGACGAGGTGGTGAAGATCTTCGCGCGCGTTCCGCTCTTATCGGTGTGGGGCGACAACAGCCAAGGCGCACCCGGGCCCAACGGCGACGAGCGCCGCAACGGCTGCGCCGCGACGGTGAACGCGATCAAGGCCACCGGCGGATCCGCCAAATTGCTGCTGCTGCCCGAGGCCGGCCACAAGGGCAACAGCCACATGCTGATGATGGACAAGAACAACCTCGCGATCGCCGACCTGATCATCGCCTGGCTCGGCGAGAGCGTGCCGGCGCGGTGAGCTGGCAATTGGTCAAATGGGAATCAGTGCGAGCCGCAGACTCGGTGCGCTCCCTCCCCCCTTGTGGGGAGGGGGTGGTGCGTTTGGCAACGTTGGTGCATCAATCGCTTGACCCCCACCCCCAACCCCTCCCCACAGGGGGGAGGGGAGCACACCGAATGCGCGGCACTGTTCTGCATCAACCCTAAGGGAC
>JBAUOM010000362.1:0-8281 GCA_049579765.1 Xanthobacteraceae bacterium | reverse complement strand
TGCCCGCCGTACGCCACGCCATCCTCGAACTCTTCGCTCGACTACCGCCGCAGCGGTGCCCGCATTGTCGAAAATGGATTTGCAACAAGCGGCGGCGTGAGTAAATCTGCCAAAGTAGTGCTAGTCGGTACCATGCTGGGGGCGGTGGTCACCCCGGCAACCCTGAAAGGGGTTGCGACGTGGCCGTTGAGCATCGCGCTAGTAGTAGTCGGGGCAATTTGCATGATGGCCGCGACGACCGTCTATCTGCGCCTACTGCATGGTTGGGACCCGGTGTCGGCGTTGCTCGGGGCCAGTCCCGGCTCGATGGCACAGGTCATGGCGCTATCGGCCGAGTTCGATGCCGATGTCCGCGGTATCGCGATCGTGCACGTGATGCGCGTCCTGTTGATCGTGCTCGGCCTGCCGGCCGGGCTTGCGCTGTTCGGCCTGACGGTCGAGCCCGTCGTTTCGACGAGGGGGTTGGCCGCATCCTCCCTCACGGAACTTGCGGTGCTCGTGGCGGTCTCGAGCGTGGCGGCCCTGATCATGTTGCGCCTCCGGTTTCCGGGCGGCCTACTGTTCGGCGCCATGGCCGGCTCCGGATTCCTTCACGGAACGGATTTGATCCACGTTTCGCTGCCGTGGTGGGCCGGCGGTGCCGCGGTGCTCACGCTGGGCGCGGTCGCCGGCGCACGGTTCGCGAATACCAATCCCAGGCTGCTGCTGAGCTATCTGGGAGCGGCCTTTGGCTCATTTGCCGTTGCGGTCAGCGTCGCTGCTTTGTTCGCACTGACGGTCGTGGCGTTGCTTCCATTTCGTGTCGCGGACGTCGTCGTCGCTTTCGCTCCCGGCGCGCAGGACACCATGATGGTGCTCGCCCTGGCCATGCATCTCGACCCAGTCTATGTCGGCGCCCACCACCTCGCGCGATTCCTGGCGGTCAGCTTTTCCGTTGCGATCGCAGCCCGGCAACTCGTTCGTCGCGCACCGGCGCGGTCGCGCAAGTCCTGGAGGCGGCCGGGGCAGGGAGCCTTCGACGACTGATACGGCTGCGCTGCCCGAGCCGGTCGGGAGCGATCGGGGTGACCTGCCGTGAGGCGCCTATGCTCGCTCTCCGGCGCGGCGCCTGCGTTTGCACCAGCGCCCCGTTACTCGGCCGCCAACGCTCGATCCTTGAGCGGGAGATCGAGACGCTGCCAGACCTCGACCAGCGCCTCCGCCAGCGCATCGATCAATGCGTCCTCATGGTGGGGCGTCGGGGTGATGCGCAGCCGCTCGGTGCCTTTGGCGACGGTCGGGTAATTGATCGGCTGAATGTAGATGCCGTGCTCGGCGAGCAGGAGGTCGGTCGCCTCCTTGCACTTCTCCGGGTCGCCCACGAACAACGGAACGATATGGGTGTCGTTCGGCATCACCGGCAGCCCGGCGGCATTGAGCACTGCCTTGACGCGCGCCGCGCGCTCCTGGTGGCGCTCGCGCTCGAAGCTCGAAGCTTTCAGATGTCGGATCGCGGCCGTCGCCGCGGCGCAGATCGGCGGGGGAAGCGCCGTGGTGAAGATGAAGCCCGGCGCGTAGCTGCGCACGGCGTCGCAGAGCGCTGTGCTCGCCGAGATATAGCCTCCGAGGCAGCCGAATGCCTTGGCGAGCGTGCCCTCGATCACGTCGACGCGCGCCATCGCGCCCTGGTGTTCGGCTTGGCCCCCGCCGCGCGGGCCATACATGCCGACCGCATGGACTTCATCGGCGTAGGTCATGGCGTGATAGCGCTCGGCGAGGTCGCAGATACGGTTGATCGGCGCGACGTCCCCGTCCATTGAATAGAGCGTTTCGAAGACGATGAGCTTCGGTCGGTCCGGATCGGCGGTCCGCAACAGATGCTCCAGATGCGCCATGTCGTTGTGGCGGAAGATCTGCTTCTCACACTTCGACTGCCGCACACCTTCGATCATCGAGTTGTGGTTCGATTGGTCCGACAGGATCAGGCAGTTCGGCAGCAGCTTGGCGATGGTCGCGATGCCGGTCTCGTTGGACACGTAGCCCGAGGTGAAGACGAGGGCTGATTCCTTGCAATGAAGGTCGGCAAGCTCGCGCTCGAGATCGACCAGCGGGCGATTGGTGCCAGCGATATTGCGGGTGCCCCCGGCGCCGGTGCCCATGCGGGTCGCCGTTTCGACCATGGCCCCGATCACCTTGGGATGCTGCCCCATTCCGAGATAATCGTTCGAGCACCACACGATCACGTCGCGCGGCCCTTGCGGGGAGTGCCAGATCGCGCGAGGAAAGCGGCCGGCGAGCCGCTCAAGGTCGGCGAAAATGCGGTAGCGGCGCTCATCCCTGAGCTGGGCAAGGGCATCTGCAAAGTACGCGGCGTAATTCATGGGTCCATCGTCTCCAGGCCGTAGGGCCCCTGTTTGGAACGCTCCCAAGCTCTTTTTAGAGGCGTTCCAGTGCTCTTGTCGAGGCGATAGTGACGCGGTGCAGCGCCGCGGTTTTAAGCCAGATCAAAGAAAAGAGCAGTCCCAGGACGCGGGATTGCCGCGGCCTGACCGACCCTCGACGAGGCCGTCGCGCGCCAAGCGAACTCGCCAGGGTTCTCGGCAACCACGCGTCCGCAGCGGCATGGCAATCGCAACGGCTCCTCCGCCTCTCCCGCGGTTCGGCGAGTTGGCCTCCAGCCGATTTTTTCGTTTATGGTAGTGCCATCGCGATATGGCGGCGCAGGGGGCGCTTAGGCGATGACGCAGCGCACGGTCGGCCTGGAGCATGGTCTCACCAATTATGGCGATCGTGACTTCTCGCTCTATTTGCGCCGCTCCTTCGCGCAGTCCATGGGCTATTCGCGCGCGGCGCTGGCGAGGCCCGTGGTCGGCATCGCCTATACCGCATCGGGCTTCAACAACTGTCACCGCCACTTCCCGGAACTGCTGGACGCAGTCAAACGCGGGGTGCTGGCGGCCGGCGCGCTGCCGATCGAGTTTCCCACGATCTCGCTCGGCGAGGTCTTTCTCAGCCCCACCAGCCTGAAGTACCGCAACCTCATGTCGATCGACACGGAGGAAATGGTTCGCGCGCAGCCGATGGACGCGGTGGTGCTCATGGGCGGCTGCGACAAGACCGTGCCGGCGCAGCTCATGGGCGCGGTCTCCGCCGGCCGCCCAGCGCTCATGCTGGTGGCGGGCCCGATGATGACTGGCCGTCACCGCGGCGAGCGGCTTGGCGCGTGCACCGATTGCCGCCGCTTCTGGGCGCGCTACCGCGCGGGCGAGGTCGGCGACAAGGAGATTTCGGAGGTCGAGGGCCAGCTCGCGGTGACCGCCGGCACTTGCGCGGTCATGGGCACAGCTTCCACCATGGCCTGTATCGCCGAGGCGCTGGGTCTCATTCTGCCGGGCACCGCTGCGATCCCGGCGGTGCACGCCGATCGCCTGCGCGCGGCGGAGGCGACCGGCGCGGCGGCGGTGAGGCTGGTCGGCTCGAACCGCACCCCCGATCGCATCGTCAACACGAAGTCGGTCGAGAATGCCATGCGCGTTCTCCTCGCGCTCGGCGGCTCGACCAACGCCGTGATCCATCTCACCGCGATCGCCGGCCGAGCCGGCGTGAAAGGATCACTCGAGCGGCTCAACGAGCTCTCCGACTCGACGCCGGTGCTGGTCAATCTCAAGCCGGTGGGCAACGGCTACATGGAGGATTTTTTCGCTTCCGGCGGGATGGGCTCCCTCTTGCGCGAGCTCGGACCGCTCCTGCACCTTGATTGCATGACGGTGACCGGCGAGACGCTGGGCGAACGGCTCGCGGCGGAGGCCACGCCCTACGTCGACCGCTCGATCATCGCCGCTTGCGGCGAGCCGTTCGAGCCGTATGGCGGATTGGTTGCCTTGTTCGGCAATCTCGCTCCCAGGGGCGCTATCCTCAAGCGCTCGGCGGCCGACGCGAGACTGTTCGAGCACGAGGGCAGGGCGGTGGTTTTCTCCTCGCTTGCCGACCTCGCCTTGCGTATCGACGATCCCAGCCTCGACGTCACGCCGCAGGACGTGCTCGTGCTGCAGAATGCCGGCCCGCACGCACCCGAATGCATGCCGGAGGCCGGCTACCTCCCGATTCCGAAAAAACTCGCCTACCGCGGCGTGAAGGACATGATCCGCGTCTCGGACGCGCGCATGAGCGGTACGGCCTTCGGGACCATCGTGCTGCATGTCACGCCGGACTCCGCCTCGGGCGGCCCGCTCGGCCTCGTGCGTCCGGGCGATCGCATACGCCTTTCGGTCAAGGAGCGGCGCATCGATCTTCTGGTCGGAGACGCCGAGTTGAGAATGCGGGCCGCCGCGATAAAGTCCGCGCAGGCGAAGCCCGAGCGCGGTTATGCCAGGCTTTATGCGCAGGAAGTCCTCGGCGCGGACGAGGGTTGCGACTTCGCATTCCTGCGTCCAGCCGCGATAGCGGAGTGATGCCGCTCGCTGGATTTTGCGTGCCACAGGGGAGTGAACCGATGGCGGTCGAAAGCATATTCTATTCGGTGTCCGGCATGAGCTGTCGCGGCGCGTTGGTCTGGGACGAGGGCGTCAAGGCCTCCCGGCCGTTGCTGCTGATGGCGCCCAACTGGCGCGGGGTCGTCAAACCGGCGATCGAAACCGGCCAGATGCTCGCCGGCGAAGGCTATATCGTCTTCGTCGCCGACATGTTCGGCGAGGGCAATGGCCCGGTCGGGACCGAGGATCCGATGGAGTTTCTGCGGCCGTTCATGTCCGACGTGGCGGGCATGCGCCGGCGCATTGCAGCCGCGCTCGACACCTTGACGCGGGAAGCAGACCGGCGCGCGATCGGCGATATCAATCGGCGCGCGGCCATGGGCTTCTGCTTCGGAGGCCTCAATGTCCTCGACCTCGCCCGCATCGGCGCGGATGTCCAGGCGGTCGTCGCGATGCATGGGACGCTGACGACCCCGCAGCCCGCGAAGCCCGGCGACATCAAGGCGGCCGTCCTTGCCGTGCACGGCGCTGCCGATCCCGTCGCGCCCAAGGCCGAACGGGATGCCTTCGAGGCCGAGATGACGAACGCGGGCGCCCGCTGGGCGCTGCTCACGTTCGGCGGCGTCGTGCACGCCTTTACCGATCCGGCCGCCGACGTACCGGGTGTCGCCAAGTGGAACGAGCCGGCGACCCGTCACGGTTACGCCCTCGCCCATGCCTTCATCGCGGATGCTTTTGCCGGCAAGCTGTGAGCTTGCCGTCGGCTGGTACCGGAATGATAATCTCGCTCACGCGCTCGAGGAGGTTTCGATGCATAAGCTCGCGATCCCGCAATCGGTCATAGACCGTGTCGTCGCCCGGCGCGGGCGCGAGCACGTCTACGAGGACCTCGATTCGGCCAAGACCGCGCTGGTCGTGGTCGACATGCAGAACGCCTTCATGCTGCCCGGCGTTGCGCATGCGCTGTGCCCGATGGCGGAAAAAATCGTGCCCAACATCAACCGTCTCGCCCAAGCGGTGCGTGCCGCCGGCGGTGCCGTAGTCTGGATCAAGACCACGTTCAGGGACGAGGCGCTCAAAGACTGGTCGACCTATTTCGAAATAGTGACGCCGCAGCAGGGTGCCCGTCGCATGGGGGCGCTCACCGCCGGCAGCAAGGGGCACGAGCTCTGGGCATCGCTCGATGTGCGGCCGCAGGACCTCATCGTGGAGAAGAACCGCTTCAGCGCGTTCATCCAGGGTTCATCGAATCTCGCCGAGCTCTTGCGTGGCCGCGGCATCGATACAGTGCTCGTCACCGGCACGGTGACCAATGTGTGCTGCGAGTCGACGGCGCGCGACGCCATGATGCTCAATTTCAAGACCATCATGGTGACCGACGGCAACGCCGCCGTCACCGACGAAGATCACAACGCTTCGCTGTGCGCGTTTTATCTGACCTTCGGCGACATCATGTCGACCGATATGCTGGTCACGTGCCTTGCGCGCAATGCCCGCGTTAATCTGGCGGCGGCGGAATAGGGCCATCTTTTGGAGATGTCGACGACGGACGGCGCCATGGAAGCTGCGAGGACGATCGCAAGCGCAATACCCGAGCCGGCGGAGATCGTGGCGCGCGCACGCGCGATGGTTCCGACGCTGGCCGAGCGCTCGCAGGAGGGTAGGCGCCGGCGCCGCGTTGCCGCGGAGACGATCGCCGACATGCAACGCGCCGGCTTTTTCCGCGTGCTGCAGCCAAAGCGCTGGGGCGGCTACGAGATGGATCTCGATGTTTTCTACGATATCCAGCTCGCGCTCGCCGAAGGCGACATGTCGACGGCGTGGATCTACGGCGTATCCGGTGTGCATCCCTGGTTTATGGCGCTGCTGGACGATCGCGCGGCACAGGATGTCTGGGGCCGCGATAGCTCTACCCTGATCTGCTCCTCGCTCATGCCCGCGGGCAAGGCCACCCCCGAGGAGGGCGGTTTTCGCCTCAGCGGGCATTGGCGATACGCGAGCGGCTGCGAGCATTGCGACTGGGTATTGCTCGGGGCCATGGTCGCGCGCGGCGGCGGCGCCGCGCCGGAAGGCCGGATCTTTCTCCTGCCGCGGACCGACTACGAGAGGGTCGATACTTGGCGGGTTTCCGGTTTGCAGGCTACGGGAAGCTGGGACGTGCTGGTCGATGACGTCTTCGTACCGGCCTATCGCTCGCAGAGCATGCTCGACAATTTCCTGCTGAAAGGTCCAGGACAGGCGTTGAACACCGCGAGCCTCTACCGGTTGCCCTTCGGCCAGATCTTCGTGCGCGGCATCTCGACGGCGGCGCTGGGCGCGTTGCAGGGCCTGCTCGATTCGCTCTTGCACTACAGCAAGACCCGGGTGACGCGTGCCGGCGGGCGATCGGCGGAAAATCCGTTCGTGCAACTGCTATGTGCCGAAACGGCGGCAGCGGTCGACGAAATGAAGATCGTGCTGCATCGCAATTTTCGCAATCTGCACGCGTATGCGAAACGCGGAGAGACGCCTCCGCTCGAGGAGCGCTTGCGCTACAAGTTTCAATCGACCGCGGTCACCGAGCGCTGCACACTGCTGGCCGCCCGCATCTTCAAGGCAACCGGAGCGGCGGGCCTGTTGGAGGATCTGCCGTTCGGGGGAGTTCTGGCAGATCTCATGGCGGCGCGTCAGCACATTTCAAATCAATACGAACACGTCGGCAGCAGTTGGGGTGGCGTGATGTTCGGTGTCGAAAACAAGGATTTGATGGTCTGAAGCCGGATTCGCCCTGCGCTGGCGGCCGGCTCCTTGGATCGATGCGGCGGCACGCTCAATCGCCGTCGACGCCGTACGTCTTGATGGCGGCGTCGACTTCGGCGATGGCCTTGCTCAAATCGTCCGCCTCCCGCTTGAGCTGCTTGAATGTGTTCGTGAGGTCCTGCGGCGTCGTGCCCGGCTGGCCGTGCCAGAGAAGATGCGCTTGGCCGATGATCGCCGGGCAACGCTGGTCGGCGGCTACTAGGAGCGAAAGTATTGCGCGGCCGAGGGTTTCATTTGCCTTCGGGTCGGACATGGTTGTCTCCCTTGCCGGGCCGTTCGTTCAGTGCGGCGCGCCGCGTCGCGAGCCCGGTGATGGTGAGCAGGAAGTCGGCGGCTTGCGGCGGATCGGCCGGGACCGCCATGGGCTCTGAGTCGCCCTCGGTCGCCATGAAGCGGGCGTAGCGGCGTTCCCAGCCATTGAGCTGCCGGTCGAGAAAGGCGCGGCGTGCCGCATCGTCCGCCAGCGTCGGCAGATAGGCGTCCACACGGGCGATGAAACGCGTGACGCGGTCGGCGCTATGGCCGGCCGCCGCGCTTGCAGCGTCGTGGTTCTGGCAGTTCGGCATCGGACTTTCCGCTCCGCGATCGTCCCGAGCATTATGGCTACATTATGTAGCCGTACATGTCAACTACGAAATGTAGCTGTATGGTCGGGCGAATCACGAAGCAGGAGGGGCAGGAGGAGCGGGAGGGAGGTATGGGGGCGGCGACGGCCGCGCGTGGTCGCGGGCTTGAGCCCGGTCGCGACTCCTTCCTGCTGCGGGTGGTTCGGCGGGTTTGCTGTCGCCGCCGAGCGCAGGGGGACTTCCGTCTTCCCAAGACGGTGTCTGAAACTTCCTCGTCAGGTCAGGCGCGGCTGCGGCGGGAGATGCTGTTTACCCTCGCCGCCCATTTGACCGCGACGTCGACAATGGGCTTTTCCGCGGTTGAGAGCAGGTTGAACAAGCCCTCGGCGCGACCGCGTTGGACCTGCTTCACCAGTACCCGTCCATCCTCGAGCCCGACCACGCAAAGCTCGCCGATCAGGTCGG
>JBAUOM010000361.1:0-9745 GCA_049579765.1 Xanthobacteraceae bacterium | reverse complement strand
GCCCGATCCCGGACCGATGCTCCGAAGGGTTAGATGTCGCGGACGATCATGGTATCAGCGGCCGGGATCGGAAATAATGGTCGCATCGAAGCGGCGCCCGGGCGAAGTGCCGCCGGCCAGCAGGGAGGAGTCTCGAATGCGTCATGTTGCGCGGTTGTTCGTCGTTGCCGCGGCCGCACTGCTCGCGCTGCCGGCGGCCGCTGAGGACTATCCCACGCGGCCGATCCGGCTCTACCTGGCATTCCCGCCCGGCGGCGCCGCCGACATCGTCGCGCGCCTGGTGGCGCAGCCGCTGTCGGAGCGGCTCGGCCAGCCGGTCGTGGTCGAGAACAAGCCCGGCTCCGGCGGCAACATCGTCGGCGATCTGATCGCGCATGCGCCGCCCGACGGCTACAGCCTCCTGATCGGGCCCGACAACCTGTTCACCATCAATCCGCATCTGTTCAGCAAGATGTCGTTCGATCCGCTCAAGGACATCGTCCCGGTCGCCACCGTCCAGTCGAACGAGCTCGTGCTGGCGGTCAATCCGAAGGTGCCCGCGAAGAATTTCGAGGAGTTCATCGCGCTCGCCAAGCGCACCGATCCGCCGCTGTTCTACGCCTCGATCGGCAACGGCAGCCTGCATCATATCGCCATGGAGATGCTCAAGCAGGAGGCGGGGATCAAGCTCACGCATGTGCCTTATCGCGGCGGCGGGCCGGCCGGCATCGCGGTGCTGGCGGGCGACGTGGCGGGAATGTTCGGCGGGGGATCGGTGTTTCCGATGGTCAGCTCGGGCCAGTTGCGCGGTCTCGCGGTATCGGGCCGCAAGCGGTCGGCACAGCTGCCCGACCTGCCCAGCATCTCGGAATTCTATCCCAACTACGAAGCCACCATCTGGCAGGGACTGTTCGCTCCCGCCGGCACGCCGCAGAACATCATCGACCGGCTGCGCAAGGAGGTAGGAGCGATCCTCGAGACCAAGGATTTCGCCGACAAGCTCGCCAAGACCGGCTCGGGCGAGCCCTACATCACGACGCTCGATGAATTCAAGGCCCGCATCCACCGCGATTTCGAACGCTATGGCCGGATCGTCAAGGCCGCGGGTGTGCAGGTGCATTGATCCGACGGGGACGCGGCCATGCCGCTTTGCTTCGCGCGCATCTCGTGCGTCGAAAGGTCTCGTCGGCTGGCCTCGCTGCGGCGGTCGAACTATGGTTGCGGCAAAGCAAGCCGCGTTCGCAGGGAGGATATGCAATGGCTCGGCAAGTGATCCAGCGGGCGGCCCGCATCCTGGCGTCCGGCGCGCTGTGCCTCGTGGCGCTCGCCGGGAGCGCGATCGCCGAGGACGCGGAGCCGGCGTTTTTCCGCGGCAAGACCGTGCGGCTGATCGTGGGTTACGGCCCGGGCGGAGGCTATGACGCTTATGCCCGCCTGATCGCCCCATCGCTCGCGAAAAATCTCGACGCCACCGTCGTGGTCGAGAATCAACCCGGTGCCGGGGGGCTCGTCGCGCTCAATCGCCTCTACACGTCACCGCCGGACGGGCTGACGATGATGATCGTCAACGGCACCGGTGCCGCGCTCTCGCAGCTCACGGAGCAGTCGGGCGCGCGCTACGATCTCGGCAAGATCGGCTACCTGGGCACGGTCAGCGCCTCGCCCTGGATGTGGCTGGTCGGGCCGGACTCGACGATCAAGACGCCGCAGGACGCGCTCGCGCTCGGCAAGAAGATCAACTGGGCCGCGAGCGGACCCGCCGACGGCCTGTCCGACGGCGCCGCCATGACCTGCGAAGCGCTCAAGCTCGATTGCCACGTGGTGCTGGGCTATGGCGGCAGCAGCCAGGCGGCGCTGGCGGTCGCGCGCGGCGAGATGGACGCGATCTACGTCTCGGACACCTCCGCCAACCACTATGTGCAGAGCGGGCAGCTGCGGCCGATTGCCGCCGTGGGGCGGCAGAAGTCCCGCTTCTTCCCCGATACGCCGGCGATCTTCGATGTCCTGAAGTTGAACGCCGATCAACAATGGCTGTTCGACTTCCGCGCCTCGCTCGAAAACCTCGGGCGCATCCTGGTGGTGCCGCCGGGCACGCCTGCGGCCCGGCTCGCCTTTCTGCAGGCGGTGGTCAAAAAGACGCTCACCGACCCGCAGCTCGTCGCCGATGGCGAGCGCAGCCAGCGCTATATCCACTATCTCGACGCCGACTCGACCCGCAAGAATGCGCTCGCCGTGGTCACCGACATCACGCCCGAGCAGAAGAAGCGCATCCAGACCGTGCTGACGAAGATGCGGTGACGCGGGAAACCAATCGGCGCGCGGCGATGGCTGCCGGTCCCGCTCAAAGGCGCCCGAGCACGGCCCCTTGCGGCCGACGATGACAATTCCGAGGGAGGAAAACATGCCGCGCCGCCGAAGCATCGGGCTCCTGCTCGCGATTGCCGCGTTTGTCGTGTTCGGCGCGGCTGCTGGCGCGCAGCAGGACTATCCCTCGCGCCCCATTCGCCTGATCATCCACACGCCGGCGGGCAGCCTGGTCGACGTGCTGGGCCGCATCGTCGCGCAGGAGCTCGGCGAGCGGCTGGGGCAGAGCCTCGTCATCGACAACCGCCCGGGCGCCGCCTCCATGATCGCGGCGGAGCAGCTCGTGCACGCGCCCGCGGACGGCTACACGCTGCTGATCAACGCGCCGGAAGCGACGATGCTGCCGTTCCTGAAGAAAAGCTACCACTACGACCCGATCAAGGACTTCACACCGATCGCGCTGATCGTGACATCGTGGACCGTGTTCGCGATCAACCCCGCGGTGCCCGCGAACACGCTGCCGGAGCTGATCGCCTATTCCAAGAGCCATCCCGGCGGGGTGCGCTACGGCAGCGGCGGCGTCGGCGGCGCGCTGCATGTCGTGGTCGAGATGCTCAAGCGCGAGACCGGCGGCAACTTCGTGCACGTGCCCTACCGCGGCGGCGCGCAGGCCGCGAACGACGCGATCTCGGGCCAGATCGAGATGGTGTCGATGGGGCTCGCATCGACGCGCGTGGCGGAGGGCGGCAAGCTCCGCATCCTGGCGCAGACCGGGCCGCGCCGCCATCCGATGCTGCCCGACGTGCCGACCACCGCCGAGCTCGGTCTGCCGGACGTGCGGATGGAAACCTGGTTCGGGCTGGTCGGGCCGCCCAACATGCCGGAGGAGATCGTGGCGCGCGTCAACCGCGCGCTGGCGGCGATCGTCAAGGAGAGCGCGTTCCAGGATAAGCTGACCAAGGTCGGCCTCGCCGTGGACTACCGGCCGGGCGGGGAATTCAAAAGCTATCTGGCCGACGAGACCAAGAAGTGGCAGCACTTGCTCCCCACGCTCGGCATCCCGGTCGCCGACTGATCCGCGCAAACTTCCTCAGGCGACAGCGATCGTGGCGCTCCGCGGCGATCGAACGGAGACAAGTGCATGGCGAAGAAGACGTCGACGCGGACGCAGGGAGCGAAGGCGCTGACCTGGCCGAACGGGAAGAAGGTCGCGGTCTCGGTGACGGTGATGTTCGAGACCTGGCCGGACGACAGCGCGCCGAGCTACTCGGTGCAGACCTCGCATCTCAAGAAGGGCACCGTCGACCATGCCGCCAAGGCCTGGTCGACCTATGGCGGCCGGGTCGGCGTGTGGCGCATCATGCGGATGCTGGAGCGTCTGCGCATTCCCGCCACCTTCTTCGTCAACGCCCGCTGCACCGAGCAGTATCCCGACGCGGTGCGGCAGATCGTGGCGTCGGGCTTCGACATTGCCGCGCATTCCTACACCCAGGACGATCTGCCGGCCTATTACACGCCGGAGGAGCAGGGCGCGCTGATCCGCCGATGCGTCGACCTGCTGGAAGGCTGCGCCGGGAAGAAGATCACCGGCTGGGCCAGTCCGGTCGTGGCGTTTACGCCCGAGACCGCCGGGCTCCTCAAGCAGGCGGGCCTCTATTGGACCTGCGACGTCACCTATGCCGATCTGCCGATCAGGATCCAGACGCCGCACGGGCCGATCGCCGGCGTGCCGACCACGGATTTTTCGGACAACCGCGTGCTGCGCGCCTCCTCGCGCGATCTCTACGATGTGCATCGCGGCATGTTCGACTATCTGCGCAAGAACGAAACGATCGCGTTGCAGACGCTGGTGATCCATTGCCAGTTCGGCGGCCGTCCGCTGATCACGGCGGTGCTGATGGAATTATTGCAGTACATGGCGAAGTCGCGCGACTGCTGGTTCACCACCCACGAGGCGCTGGCCGACTGGGCGCTGCAGCAGAACGTCGACGAGCACACTTATCAGCGCCGGTATTTCGACAAGGCCGCGGCGTCCCGGTAACGCAGCCGCGCTATCGGGACGCTCGGCCTCGCGCGCTCGTCATTCCGCCGCGACGGCGGGCACGTATGCGCCCGGCTTGGCGGCAAGATCGCGCAAATCCGGCAGCCCCAGACGGAGCAACTCGGTCGTCTCCTCCGCGGTGAACGCGGCGTGCTCGCCATGATCCAGGAACACCGTCGTGAACGGCCGCAGCACCTGGTCGTCGACGCGCCCCTTGCCCTTGGTGGCGACGTAGATCGCGCGTCCGGTGCCGGGATACGATGAGCCTGCTTCGAGCTCGAGGAAGGCGGCTTCGGTGCGCCGCTCGGTGAACGCGCCGAGCGCCTTCTCGCAGACGCCGGGATGGCCCGCCGCCGGCACCCATGCGAAACGTTCGCGGTCCATCATGATCGCGGCGGGGTAGCGCGGCTGCGGATACTGCAGGTCGCGTCCGTTGGCGTGCGCCCAGATCGCCTCGTAGCCGTCCATGTTGCGCTTGCCGGGCACGCCCTCGTTGCGGCGATAGACGCCGGCCTCGAACGAGCCGAATTGCTTGAGCGCGTCCATGCCCGCCTTGACTTCCTTGCGCGAGAGATAGCCGCTGCCGCTCGCGCCGCCGAACTGCAGCACGATGGTCATGGCGGTCGATTCACTGGTCTGCGGGCCATAGGCCGCGCCCTCGGGAAAATAGCCGACCATTCCCGGCTTCATCTTGCCGTCGCGGGCGAAGTCGAGATCGCCCTCGAGCTGGAAGCGGAACTGGTCGAAGTTGTGCCGGTGCCGCGGCGACACGAAGTCCTTGTCGTTGCGGCCCATCGACAGCTGGAAATTGTCGATCGTTCCCGGCGTGCCTTCCATCAGGTTGCGGAAATGAAACGTTCCGCCGCGGTGCTCGAGGCCGCGCACCCATTCCAGCTCGTCGCCCTGCACGATCTTCATGAGCTTCCTCCATGGCCGCCGTCGGCGCCATTCATAGACGATTTCCACCTTGCGCGCACGCCCGGGAGCGCAATCCTGCCCGTCTGCTCGGGTCGGTGACCTCCCGGGATGGTTTTTGCTGCTGGGCAGCGGTGCCCGCGCTGTGCTCGGCGTTGACGGCGCGCAGTTTCTCGCCGGTGATGCGGCGTTTCGGGTCGGTTCGCTAGTGTCCCGGTTCCGACGTTCCTTGATTTGACTTTGGATGGCCTAACATTCTCAACCGCCACATCGGCGGAGAAGCGAGCATCGCCTTCGTCCGCCACCCGCAAACGTCGTTGATCCAGCCCCGCAGACGTTCCCGCGTTGCGGAGTCAAGAAATTGTTCCACCGCGTGGAACGTCTCTACCGCTCCGTCCTGATAGCCGCGCCGATAAGCCATTTCTGCGTCTTCCGGGTCGATGCCCTGCATATCAGCCCTCCTGCCGCGAAGTCCTGCCGATCGCCCCTCTTGCCCCGGGCCGCTTTGGGGCCGCGCGCTGCATCACCGCCCAGCCTGCCCCCTCTCGCTGCCTGCCTGTCGGTGCTCCATTTGCTTAACATGCTCGCGGCCATTGCGGGCTCGCGAAGTGGAGGGTCTTCGGTGTTGGGCTCGTCGGCGAGCGGGTCCGTACATCGGCTGATCTACCATTATTCGAAACCGTGTTAACGGCGCTACCATCCGGCCTCGTGGCATTCGTCCGACGCATCCGTTTGAGTCGGCGCACCGTTCGCCGGCTTACGCTTGCGCCGCCGGCTCCACGAACGACTCGCGGCTGTTGACGGTCTCGACGTCGAGCCCGGCCGCCTGCTTGAAGCTCAGCGCAGTGGTCGCGAGCTCCTCGGGCGACAGCACGTCGTGGATGTGCGTGAAGCCCTCCGGCGCGCGCTCCTCGGCGGTCTGCAGGATCGACTCCAGCCCGAGGTTGCGGTTGCGGATGATGATGTCGTTCATCGCCGCGATGCGCCGGTCCTGGTAATTCGCCAGCGCAACGACGGGGTCGCGCGTCGCCAGCAGCGCGGCGGCGAGCACCCGGCCGTCCACCACCGCCTGCGAGCCGGCCTGCGCCCCGACCGGATGCATGGGATGGGCGGCATCGCCGATCAGCGTCACGCGCCCGAAGCTCCAGCGCGGCACCGGATCGCGGTCGACGTTGGGAAGCTGCAGCACCTCTGCGGTGGCGGCGAACAGGCCGTGCACGTCGATCCAGGGGAAGCTCCAGCCCTGGTACTGCGCGACGCAGGCGCCCTTGTCGGCGGCGGTGTTCCACGCCTCGAGCGGCGGGCCGCCCGGCGGGATTCTGGTATAGGCGAGCCAGTTGATCACGACCTTGCCGGCCGGCCGCTGCATGATCGGGTAGAGGATCGCCCGGTGCTGCCGGTGCCCGATGACGACCATGGACGCGCCGGTGAGGTAGGGCTCGGCCTCGACCATGCCGCGATAGTGCAGGTAGCCGTCGAACACCGCCGTCTCGCCGGGATAGAACTGTCGCCGGACCGTCGAATGGATGCCGTCGGCGCCGATCAGGAGATCGCCCTCGGCCTCGCCCGCGGGTTCGCCCGCCGGATCGGCGAAGCGCGCGATCACCCGTCCGCCGCGCTCCCCGAAATCGGTCAGGCGGTGTCCGGTGACGACCGCCTGCGCCCCGAGGCGCGCATGGATCGCGTCCAGCAGGATTTCGTGCAGCCGCCGGCGCGAGATCGAGATTTGCGGCCAGCGGTAGCCGGCGGCGCGGCCGCGCGGCTCGCTCCAGATCAGCTGGCCGTGCTTGTTGTAGAAGGCGAGCTCCTGCGTGAGGATGCCGGCGGCCCCGAGTTCGTCGTCCAGCCCGAGCGCGGTCAATTCGCGCACCGCATTGGGCTGCAGGTTGATGCCGTAGCCGAGCGGCGCCAGCGACGGCACCGCTTCGTAGACGCGGCACGCGACGCCGATCTGATGCAGGCTCAGCGCCAGCGAAAGCCCGGCGATGCCGCCTCCGACGATGATCACCTGCACGGCGCGCCTGCGCTCCCGCGTGTCGCGGCCATGTCACGCCTGTCGGCGAATCGATGCAAGGAACAAAACCTGTTGCGGGGCTGATTGGTCGGAGCGCCGAGATTTGAGCTCGGGAGCCCCCCGGTCCCTGGGCTCGTACGCCAACCCGACTACGCCGCGCTCCGAACCGGATAGACGCGGGTGCGGAAGCTCGCTAAAATATGACTAGTTTTATGGTCATATTCGAGGCGGAGAATGGTAACGGTCAATCTGGCCCAAGCGAAAGCGCGCCTGAGCGAGCTTCTCGACAAGGTTGAAACGGGCGAGGAGGTCATCATCACTCGTCACGGCCGCCCCGTTGCGCACTTGTCAGGAGCCGTACGGCCGAAATTGCCGCTGCGGCCATTGAAGGCGTTCCGGGCGAAGATGCCGCGATGGCGCCGATCGAGCGCCGCCCTGCTGCGCGAGACCAGGGACGAGGGGCTTTGATTGCTCTATTTCGACACGAGCTTTCTTGCCCCGCTCATCCTGCAAGAGGCGACCAGCGCAAAGATCGAGCGCTTCGTCACCGGGCTTCCGCCGGGCACGCTGGCGATCAGCCAACTGGCGCGCGTCGAATTTTCCTCGCTGTTGGCGCGCGAGGTCCGCATGGGGGGCCTTGACGTGAAGGCTGCACGGGACGCCGACGCACAGTTCGAAGCGGTCGTCAGGGAGTCGTTCATCATCCTGCTGCCTGGCGCCGCTGACTTCGACTTGGCCAAGGAGTATCTTGCAAACTTCGGGACGGGCCTGCGGGCCGGCGATGCGCTCCATCTGGCAGTCGCCAAGAACCGCAACGGGGAAGCGATCTATAGCCTCGACAAGACGCTATTGCGCGCCGGCAAGATGCTCGGCTTGCCGGTGAGCACGGGAATTTCGGCCGCCAGACTATGATGGGTCTCTCTCGCGACGATGGTCGGAGCGCCGAGATTTGAACTCGGGACCCCCAGTCCCCCAGACTGGTGCGCTAACCGGGCTGCGCTACGCTCCGCCGATGACAAGTCACGCGGAATCCGGACCGGTCGGATCCGCATCGCATGTTCGCCGTCGTTCCCGCGAAAGCGGGAACCCATATTCCAGAGGCCGGTGGTTATGGGCCCCCGCTGGCGCGGGGACGACAGCACCAAGAAACCGGAGAACCGGATTCCATGTCACGTCTACGCTGACCCGCCGCAAGGTGCAAGATTGCAGGAGTCCATGAGCGGCTCGGAGGCGGGTCGCCCCGCTGCGCCCCCGAGCGTGCCTAAGCCGCATCTGGCCGCGACATCCAGCGGATGAGCGGCATCGCCGGCAGCACCCAGCCGAGCCCGGCGACCACGTAGTAGACCGCCTCGACCAGGCCGTTGGCCTTGATCGCCGGCGCCTGCGCCAGCGCCATGGCGACGAGCGCCCAGGTCACCACCAGGACGATGAGCGCGACGGCGCCGATGAGCTTGCGCAGGCGGATGGGAACCATGCTTCCTCGCTCGATTGCGGGAGCAGCGGGGCAACTATATGGTCCGCGCCGTCGCCAGCAAGCGTGCGCGCGCATGAGCACCGTTTCACCTTCGGCACCGCCCCCCCGCCGCGCCGTCAGGCTGTGGCTGTTGGCGGTCGCGGCGCTGATGGTGGTGACGTTGGTCGTCGGCGGGGCGACGCGGCTCACCGAGTCGGGCCTCTCGATCGTCGAGTGGAAGCCGGTCACCGGCGTGGTGCCGCCGCTCGACGAGGCGGCCTGGCAGGCCGAGTTCGACAAATACAAGCTGATCCCGCAATACCGCGAGCGCAACGCCGGCATGAGCCTCGACGAGTTCAAGACCATCTACTGGTGGGAATGGGCGCATCGCGCGTTGGCGCGGCTGGTCGGCGCCGTGTTCCTGCTGCCGCTGCTCTGGTTCCTCCGGCGCGGCGCGCTCGAGCCGCAGCTGCGGGCGCGCCTGTGGACGATCTTCGGCCTCGGCGCGGCGCTCGGCGCGGTCGGCTGGTGGATGGTCGCCTCCGGCCTCGCCGATCGCGTCAGCGTGTCGCAATATCGGCTCGCGTTCCACCTCGCGCTCGCCTGCGCGATCTTCGCCATGATTCTGTGGACCGGGCAGGGGCTCGTGCCGCGCGCGCCCGCGGGGGTGCCTGCGCGCATTCGCATCACCGCGCTGGCACTGGTCGTGCTCGTGCTCGTGCAGATCTATCTCGGCGCGCTGGTCTCGGGGCTGCGCGCCGGCCTGATCTACAACACCTGGCCGCTGATCGACGGCAGCCTCGTCCCCGAAAGCGCGCGCCTGTTCTTCCAGGCGCCGTGGTGGCGCAACCTGTTCGAGAACACGCTCACGGTGCAGTTCGATCATCGCATGGTCGCCTATGCGTTGTGGCTTCTCGCCGTGCTGCACGCCATCGACGTCGCGCGCACGCTGCGGGGAGGGGCGGCGCTCACCGGCGCGCTCGCGCTCGCCGGCGTCGTCACGCTGCAGGCCTCGCTCGGCATCGCCACGCTCGTGCAC